>DATGJB010000104.1:0-38197 GCA_035295425.1 Chloroflexota bacterium
AACGGAGAGAGTGGAGGGCAGCATCGGGTCCGTCCGTCAGCCGGAGGCACCGCTGTCGTCTGGTAATCCTCGCTGGTGTGAGCCAGGAGGGGGATCGAGGAGCCGGCTGAAGCCAGACCCGCCGCCGTCCTTCAGCCTCATCCTAGGCCGCGGAGCGAGGGCCGCTCATCGGGTCGTCGGAGTATTTACCGTGGATAGAGGCCTGAATTCCACCATGTGACGTATGTCCTGCCGATCTCGGGACCGGCAGGCGAAATATCGGGTGCTCACCCGATGGGAGGGCGGAGAGACTCCCGGTAGAGTCGGGGTCGATGATTCCACGATGCCGAACCGTGCCCCGGACCATCGAGATCCGATGGGCGAACGATCGGGAGCCGGATGTCGCACCCGGCGGGGCGGTGGGACGAGCCGCCGGCACACAAGGAGGTGATGCCGTCCAGCGCACGTGACGGTCGGAGGCAGCTGGTCGCCTACCGGTCTGAAACAGGGCACACGATGGGAAACCATCGGTCGCAAAGCCACCGCCTACAGCTCGAGTGAGCCAGGGCAGTGGGGCTACCAGATAGTCAACGTCCCAGCGGATGGGACGAGGAAAGGTAGGAACCATGATCATGAGGCGTCTCCACGGCGTCGCCGGCAGCAGTGCCAGCCGGTCGATCGCGGTCATCGCGGCAATTCTTGTCCTCGCCACCCCCTTCGCCGGCTCTAGCCGGGCCGCCACATCCCTCACCGTCAACGTCGCGCAGCGAGGGACCGTGATTGGGTCTGACGCGATCGGCATCAACGCCACGCTCTGGGGTGACCACTACTACGACGCGCCGACGCTCCCGGCTCTGACTGCGCTCGGGACCAGCATCGTCCGGTTCCCCGGCGGCAGCACGTCGGACGAGTATCACTGGGCGACGAACAGCGTGACGAAGGGAAGCCACACCTACATCAATCCGGCCAACGGATGGCCCTCCATGCTGCAGAAGCTGCTGCAGCCGGCCAGACAGCACCTGCTCATCACTGTCAACTACGGCACGAACCAGGACGGAACAGGAGGAGGGGACCCGGGGGAGGCGGCAGCCTGGGTTAAGGATGCCAACCTGAACCGCGGGCTGGGCGTGAGGTCCTGGGAGATTGGAAACGAGACCTACGGAAACGGCTACTACGGGATCGGGTGGGAGCCGGACCGGCACGCCGGTGACATTTCCCGGGATCAAAAGGAAGCCAATCCTGCCCTCTCGCCATCGGCCTATGCCGCAAATGCCCATGCCTTTGTCACCGCCATGAAGGCAGTCGACCCATCGATCAAGGTGTTCCTCGTCCTGGCGCCTCCCGGATCCTGGTTCGACATCACAGGGAAGTCCCGAAATGGCAAACCGGTCCAACCCTGGAATGCCACCGTCCTGCAGAATTCGTGCGCCTGGGCCGACGGCTACGCCATCCACTTCTACCCGCAGGATCCGGGAACCGAGAGTGATGCGAAGCTCCTGGCCCACCAGGACAAGATTGCGGCCAGAGCCGCGACCCTCCAGCAGGAGTACGCGCAGTACTGTCCCGGCCACCATCCTCAGACGATTCTCTCCGAGAGCAACTCGGTTACCTCACGTCCCGGTCGCCAGACCGTCAGCCTGGTCAACGGGCTCTTCGCGGCGGAGGATGTTGCCTCGTGGCTGCAAGCCGGCATCGCCAATGTGGACTGGTGGTCCCTGTACTGCGGTGGTTACGGAGTCTGGGAGAACAACTCGCCGTCCCTGTACGGCTGGGAGAAGTTTGGCGACTACGGTATCCTCTCCTCCGGCCGAAACTTCGACCACAAGGGACAGAGCGAGCCTCTGGCCGGTACCCCGTTCCCGGCCTACTACGGGCTGCAGCTCGCCGCCGCCGCGTTGCCCGCCGGCGCGGCGTTCCTCCAGGTGCAGTCAGGCAGTCCCAGCGTCGTCGCCTACGCTGCCCGAGCCTCTGACGGCAGCCTCAATCTCCTGTTGCTCAACACCGATCCGGCCAACAGCACGACCGTCTCGCCCACCTTCGTGGGCTTTGCTCCCACGACGGCGAGCGCAACCTGGATCGGAGAGGATGGACAGCAGGGCTTCACCCTGCCCAGGACGGCGAGTCTGGCGGTGAGCCACGGGACGTTCACGGCGACGCTTGGCCCGTACTCGCTTACCCTCATCCACCTGCTCGGTTCCTGAGATTCGCCTCATGGAGGGTGGGTCGTGATTACTGCCCACCCTCCGATGGCGTCTAGAAGAGTGGTCAGGCCACGATTCCCGCCGCCAGGTCAGGGTGTTGGGCTCGGTGTGGCCGTCTGGACCGGTAGTGTTGGAATGGCAGTGGGCGTCGCCGGTGGTGCGAGCGACGGTGTCGGTGTCGGCGTGATCGCAGTCTCACCCTCTACAGTGAGCCAGGTCCTGCCCGTTGCGCCGGGAACGACTGCCCGTAACCGGTAGGCGCCCGGCAATGCTGCCGCCGGGATCGTCAGGGGCACCGGGGCCAGCTTGCCGTCGGGCTGGCTGAAGGTATGAAGTGTCACCCGTTTCGTCGTGTTCGATGCGAGCGCGAATCCTACCGCGACCGTGACGGCTGCCTCGGGAGGGAAACCGCTCCCTCTGACGGTCTCGACCTCGCCGGCAAGTGCCGAGGCTGCCGAGAGCTTGACGTGTGGAGAGTAGCCGAGCGGCGGCTGCACGAGCACTGTACCGCTTGCCTGGCCTCCCTGCTCATCTTCTGCGAGGAGAGCGATGGTGCCGGCGGCAAGATTGGACGGCAGGTTGAGCACGGTGGAGAACGAGCCGCTGCCGTCGGTCTCTGCAGTTCCGAGTGGTACCGCGCCGGAGGTGATGTCGACCGGGCTGTTTGGCGAGAGACCACTCCCTGCCACTGTCACCGACAGTCCGGCGGGCGCCGCGTCGGGAGTGACGGCCAGGCCGGAGCCGGACGGCGCGAGGCAGCCGCTGAGGTGGCCTGCTCTGCAATCGACCGATTGCACCGCCGCGGCGGCCAGAAACCCGTAGCGGTGGTTGTAGGCAACGTACCAGTACGCACCGTCGCGCGCCATTGAAACGTACGTCTGTCCGGCAGGAACAACCGCGATCGCATCGGCGCCGGCGCTCGGACCGGCGCGAAGCGTGGCGGCCGACACCGTGCGTAGAAGGTAGCCACTGCCGGCTGCGACATCATCGGCCGGTAGCCATCCACGCCGGCCGGCGTACGAGACGGCTTCCCAGCCCGGCTGTTCGCCGGTGATGGCAAACTGTTCGCCCCAGTTCGCCGAGCCGAGTACCGTGCAGGTCGTGGCCGGACACGCGTATGCCAGCGCTCCGGTGGTGAGCACCGCCACGGCGGTGATTCCTGCTGTGTACCCCACGGCGTCGTGCCGGACACGCTGCATGTAGAAGCTCCAGTTCCAGTTAGGGCCGGGGTCGGTGTGCGTGGCGGCCGGCACGTTCTCGTGGCCAAAGATGACGTTGCGATCTGGATCGATGCCGTACTTCTGGCAGAGATAGCGAACCAGCGCCGCCGAGGCCAGATACTGAGCGCGCGTGTAGTACGCGCCGTCGGCATACCCCTCGTGCTCGATGCCGATCGACTCCTGGTTGATTGGCCAGTTTCCGGCATGCCAGGCGATGTTGCGCTCGCGAACGGTCTGGATGATCGTTCCGTCCAGGCAGACGATGTAGTGCGCGCTCGCCTGGGCGGCGGGATCCTGAAACGAGCTCACTGCTGAAGCGCACGAGCCTTCCGTATCGTGGATGACGATGTACCGAATGCGATGCCCTCGTGGGCGGTGCGCAGCCGTGTAGTTGCGCGGGCTGGCTGGTTCCCACAGTGCAGTGGGATAGTCGGCCGGGGAGCGTGTGTCGGTCCGGACCACGAGGTGCCGGCCGATCATGCCGGCGAGCACAGGGCGGGCGCCGGGGATGGGCGCAAGCCGAAGGCCGCCGGCCGTTATCCCGTGCCGCAGCCTGCCGTACAGGTCGTCGAGCAGGAGGCGTGCCGCGAACGCCGATCGCATGCCGGTGAAGCGGAGGATGGCGGCTGACCAGTCGCCCAGGGACGAGGGGAGAGCGCCGCTTCTACCGCGTGCCTCGCGAGCCAGGAGGAGCGCGCCGCCGAGCAGATTGAGCGCGTCGCTCCGGCGGAGTGCGGCCGGGGACGCGTGGACAAGGCGGGCCGCGACGTCGAGCGTATCGTGGCCGGCTCGGGGCGAGAGGTCGAGCAAGCCGTAGCCGCCGTCTATGCTTGGCTCGCCGCGGTGGCCGGAGAGGAAGCTCTGCTCCCAGGCCAGACCGGCGAGAATGGGCAGTGGCACGCCGCTGCGCCGTGCTGCATCCTGGAACAGCGCCAGCCGCGCTGTTGCCGGCCTGGAAACCGGCGCCGCCGATACGAGTGAGCTACTCAGCCAGCCGAGCACGAAGAGGAGCCCGACCACCTTCCGGGTTCCCAGCATGGGGCGAGTGTACCAGCTGTGTGACCGATGCACGGGCCCGAAGGCAGGCCGTTCAGGAAACGGTCAGATTTGGTATCCGGTCAGCCGGACCTTCCTTCTCGCGTCTGGGCTGATTCCTTGAGCCGCGAAGCCCTGTGCTTCGTGGCTGTACGCGGCGAGTTGCCGCGTACAGCCACAAAGAAGGAGAGTGCAGGCGTGACGTGGCGCCGTCAACTCCGAGATCGAGCGTTCGGCAGGTCCCCAGACGCGTCAGTTACGCTGGGCGCGCTGACGAGCGGCAGATGCGCGAGATGCTTTTCAGGCCCGCGCACTGTTTGTGATGCGATACGGACGGGTCGCCGCTCGCTCACCTGGCCGGGGACCGCGTAGGCGAAGAGTGTAACGAAAGCAAAGACGTAGACAATACTTGTCCCGATGTCGGTGCCGAGGCTCATCATGTCGTACCCGAATCCCTCGGGCACCAGCCAGATTCCCAGCGACCACAGCGCACCGAGCGCATAGGTCGGCCTGGGCAGAAATCCGGTGAGCAACGCGATCGCCAGGGTGAACTCGACCGCGGTGATCGCTGCAATCCACAGCGTCGGGTGCTGCTGGCAGAGCTGCCGCCACAGGTGGAACCACGACTGGCTCCAGCCGGGCCGTCCATCGCCGGCGCCCGCCATGACGTGGAGGAAGTTGTGACGGAATGCCGGCGTCAGCTTGAGGCTCGCGTCGACGAGCCAGATCACTCCAAACAGGCGTGGCATGTAGGATCGCATGGTCAGCTCATCGGGCAGGTGTTGCCGGGGTCGCCCAGGCAGAAGGATGGCGCGGCGGTTGGCGCGGCGAACCCGCTGCCGTGATGCGGATTGACCGCGACGTGCGCCATGTGGAAGCGCACGACAGCGCCGGAACCAATCGCGCCGGTTCCCATCCAATCGCCCAGGTAGGTGTAGAGTGGCGTCGAGCCGTCAAGGAACCCGCTGCTCGGGAAGAGCTGGCCCTGGGGCAGCCCTGGTATCTGGGTGGTTGGCCCGGCGGTAACCTGCTCCCAAAGCTGCGCGTTGACGTAGACCGAGAGGCTGGTTGGGGTGATGTCCACCCGGAACCTGTCCCGGCAGAACATGTCCATCTGGTTGTGGGCGCACGTCCGGAAGAAGTCCGACAGGTGGTAGGTCTGTCCATTGACCTGGACGGGGAGGTGCGGGTTGTTCCCCCATACCGTCACGCCGGAGTACTGTCTGATACCGGAAACGCTCCAGATCTGGCGCTGCTTGCCGTTCTGGTCCGGTTGAAGGTATGCGCAGTCGACGCCCTGCGAGCGGCTGCTCATCGGACACTGCAGCACGAGAGCCGGCTTGAACTGACCACCGAGGGTCCCCTGGATACCGGTGCCACCGGTGGGAGCGGAGAGCGTCGTCAGATCCAGCTCGGTGTGGGCGCCGATCGCGGTGTAATCGACAATGCCGGCGGCGGCATCACCTTCGAAGACGATCTCCTGGCCGTTGCCGTGGTTCTCTGAGACGAAAGATCGGTTGGGTGAGATCGCGGCTCCAAAGCCAAATCCTACCGTCTCGTCATCCATCCAGTGATTCTGGTTGACGAAGAGCTGATCGTACGGCATTCGCTTTGGCGCGAACGGGCCCTTCTGGTACGTCGTTGCTCGAAAGACCCGGTAGCCCATGGCCCCGTCCTCAAAGTTGCCCATGTTGACACCGGTCTGAAAATCGTCCACCCAATCGTTGCGGCCCATGATGCGTGTTGTCGGTTCGACACTCATGGGCTCAGGGGCGCACTCGATGGGGTACATCGGCTCGGGCTCCTGCGAGGGATTCGCCTGCCCGATTGGCGCAACCTCGTTCAGACCGACCGGCGGACACCCCGGGACCGGTGGTGGGATGCTGTCGGCTCTCGCCTGGCCGGCCGACGGCAGTGCACTCGCCAGGGCGAGCAATGGGACGAGAAGGTGTCGGACTCGCATGGGTTCCTCCTTGAGCCAGATATCCCGGTGGGAGCGGAGACGATCGAGACGGACCATCTCGGATCGCCGGTCTCTCTACTTGAGTGCGGCCAGTACGATCGATAAATGCACCGTTCCCTGATACACGCCAAGGGGTTGGAAGTGTCAGGATCTGCCGTGACGGCTCGGCCGGCGCGACGTGACGTGATAGGTCCGTATCGCGCTACAGTGGGAGAATGAGTTTCTTCACTCGTCAAGACCCCCGCGCCGGACGAGATGAGGTAGACGGTGATCGGCCCGGCGACGCGGCGCTCGTCGCGCGGTGCCTGGCGGGGGATGATGACGCCTGGTCCGACCTGCTGGACCGCTACAGCGGACTCATCTACTCGGTTGCGCTGAAGTATGGATTGCGTCCCGATGATGCAGCGGAAGTGTTCCAGAACGTCTGTCTGGAGTGGTGGCGCGGCCTCGATCAGCTCCGAGAGACGGAACGGCTTGCCGGCTGGCTGGCGACCCTGACCGGCCGGACGGCGTGGCGCTGGATCGAGGGACAACGGCGAACCAGGCAGCGAGAAGTGCCGCTACCCGCGGAGCTCGGGGAGATTCTGCCGGGCCGCGAGCTACCGCCGGAGGAATCTGCTCTGGCAGTGGAACGCAGCGCGAGTCTTCGCGAAGCCGTCGAGCGACTCGACGAACGGTGCCGGCGCCTGATGCACCTGCTCTTCTTCTCACCTGACCTACCCGAATACCGGGCTATCGCCGAGGAGTTCGGTCTCGCCGAAGGCAGCATCGGCGCGCTTCGCCAGCGTTGCCTGACGCAGCTGCGGCGCGAGCTGGACAAAGTCGCGATTTGAAGGTGCATTTTAGGCGACGGAGTTGCGCACTACAAGAGGTGAGGAAGCTGCCACGAGGGAGAGTGGAAGAAAGTGAGAGGCGAGGGTGGATGAGATTGAACGGTTTCCGCTCGGTCTGCTGCGCAGGCTGGCAATGGGAGACCTGGACCAGGACGAGCTGGAGGTCGTCGAGTCCTGGATCAGGCAGGATGGGGTGACTCAGCCACCCTCCAGGGTTGTAGATCGGGCCAGACGGATTCCGCGATCAGGCACTCCGTCCGGCCTGAGAAGGCTTGTAGCGAAGTTGCTGGAGGGCGGCAGTCTGGCGCCGGCGTTCGCCGGTACGCGGACGAGGGCACGTCCAAGCTTCCTTAGCTACGTCGCGGACGAGTCCCGAATCGACCTGGAGCTCACTGGAACCGGAGAGCGAACGGTGGTGGGACAGGTTACCGGCGGAGGTCCGTGGACGTGGGCGTACCTCGAAACCGAGCAGGGTGAGCTTATCCAGTCAGATGTGGACGAGGCCGGTATGTTTGCCTTCCCGCCGGCCCGAGATCCACGGGCGGTAACGGTAACAGATAGGACGCTCGAGATCTACGCGGCGCTTCCCAGGGAGCACGATGCCGTATCCTGACACGCTCTCACCGCCGGCCAGCCAAGCGGAGCAAGAGATTCTGGACCTCGACCTGCGAGTTCAGCAGGTCGTACGGGTCGATGCTCTGGAAGCGCTGCGCCTCGCCGATACGGCCGTGCGACTGAGCAGTGGCGGCTCATCGCGCTACGCCGGCGTTGCCCGGCGAGCGCGTGCCCGGGCCCTACGCCTGCTTGGCCGGTATGCCGAGTCCTCCGCATGTTTTGCCGGCGCTGCGCGCGAGTTCGGGCAGGCGCAGGACGAGCTCGAGCAGGCCCGCACGTTGGTGGGGCAGGTCGACGTGCTTCGATATCTGGGAGACTGCGATCAGGCGCTCGAAACCGCGGAGCGGGCGCGGCGCGTCCTCCACCGATGCGGCGACCTGGAGGCGATCTCGAAGCTCGAGATGAATGTCGGCAACGTGTTCTTTCATCTCGACCAGTTTGAAAATGCATTGGGATCATATCGGCGCGCGCGCCGCACGTTCGCGCGGCTCCAGAACGACGCCCAGCTCGCCGCGGTCGACGCCAACATCGGCAATGTGCTGGCACAGCTGGGCAACTTTGACCAGGCGCTCCGCTATCTGAGGAAGGCGCGGAAGCGATACATGCAGCTTGACCACCCTTTGCTGGTTGCCACCGTCGACCTGAATCTTGGGCACGTCTGGTCATGCCGCGGGCAGCACCTGCGAGCGCTCGATCATCTGTTTGGAGCCAGGCGTGTCTTCCGGGTTCGAGACATGCAGGCAGATGTCGCGACGACCGATCTGGACATTTCGCAGAGCTATCTCGCACTCGGTATGAGACCCGAGGCCCTGAGCGCGGCAGAAGAGGTGATACGGATAGCGGTTGTTCAGGGCCTGGTTCGCGAGCATGGCCAGGCCCTTGTCACCAAGGCAGAGGCAATTGAAGCGCTAGACCCCGAGAAGGCGAGAGAGGCGTTGCTTCAAGCTCGCCGGATCTTCGAGGAAGAGGGGAACACCGTCCGCTGTGCTCTAACCGATCTACGGTTGTCACGCCTGGTGAGCGATCCGGGCGAAGCGGTAGAGTTGGCACGCCGGGCGGTCAACGTCCTGCTCCAGCTCCATCTCGGGCGCTGGGCGGTTGAAGGGTGGCTGGTGGCAGCGCAAGCCGTCGAGCGTCTGGGAGACCGCCGGGAGGCCGAGATACTGTACCGACGCTCGATCGCGGCGGCCGAGAGCCTGGGAGTACAGGAGCTACGGTTTCTGGGGCTTCGCTGGCTTGCCAGACTCACAAAATCCCTGCCGTTCTATCGCGAAGCAGCCGGCAGCTTCGAGAGCATTCGTCCCGCACTCGGCGCCGAGATCCTGAAGGCCGGCATCAGTGCCATGGCGTCCGACATGTTTCGAGAGATGGCCTGTTTGCTCGTGGAAGAGGCGGGAGACACGGCGGACGTGTTCGGTATCCTTGAGACCGCCCGGGCGCGCGAGCTGGCCGACCAGGTTGCCCTACGGTCGCGATCTCCGGTCACAAAGCCGGCATACGATCGCGCGAGCAATGCAAGGGAAATGCAGGACCTGCGAGATCAGGTGGTGGCACTCCACCACCGGCTGCGCGATGCAGAGCTTGCATCCGATCCGGTTCAAGTCGGAAGGATCGAGCAGCAGACGTACGTGGCCGAGCGATTGCTCACCGAGCGTCTGCGGGAAGCTGAAGTGTTCGGCGCTGCACGCGGTTACACTGCGGAGGCTGCTCCGGTCACGCTCGGACAGGTCCAGCGCGCCCTGGCCGACGATCAACTCTTGATCGAGTACGCCGTGGCCGGGAATCAAGTGCTCGCCCTGGCGGCTCGCAAGGACCGAGCCGAGATACATGCTGAGCTGGTCGGCGTACGTGAGGTCGCCGACCTGACGAACAAGCTTCACTTTCAGCTCAACCGTTGCGCGCGGTGTGGCGAGCAGTGGGTGGCGCAGCAGGGCAAACCATTCGTGCGAACGGCCATCGGTTATCTGCAGAGGCTCTACGCCAGGCTTCTTGCCCCGATCGATCTAACGAATGTCCGGGAGATCGTGGTCGTCCCGGACGGGCCGCTCCACGGCATCCCGTTCCATGCGCTGCACGACGGAAGCGGCTATGTCCTCGATCGCTATGCGTGTTCGATCAGTCCAAGCGCGACGATCGCGCTGGGCCGGCCGGACCTGTCCTACCCGTCCGGCAGCCCGCTCGTAATGGGCGCGAGCGATCGGCTGGCGCCGCACGTTGCGACCGAGGCGGTGGACGTAGCGAACACCCTCGGTGTCCGTCCCTATGTGGGACGCCGAGCCACGCGCTCCGTCTTCCTTCGCCGGGCGCCCGACGCTTCCGTCCTTCATCTCGCGGCGCATGCCTCGATCAGACATGACAATCCTCAGTTTTCGGCCTTGCATCTTGCCGATGGCCCACTGGCGATGCACGAGGTCTCCAGCCTCCATCTGCAGGCTCGTCTCGCCGTACTGAGTGCGTGCGCCACCGGAATCGGCGCAGAAAGGAGGAGCGGAGAGATCATGAGCCTGGCGCGCGCCTTTCTGGCATCAGGTGTCAGAGAGCTCGTGGTGAGTCTCTGGCCGGCATCAGATCGGGTGACTGCTGCCACTATGGGGTACCTGTACCGAGAGCTCCGGTCGAAACGGCCGGGACGGGCGCTTCGATCGGCCCAGCTCGCAATGAAGAAAGACTGGCCGCATCCGTATTACTGGGCATCATTCGCCCATGTCGGCTGCTAAGCAACCACGCCTTTGGGGGAGACCGTGACTTCCTGGAAATATATCGCGCTGATGATCGCGACCATTGTCTTGGTCCTGTTCGTGTATCCGGCACATGCGGTACGAGGTGCCGACGCCGCGTATGTGCCGAACGTCGTCGTCGTGCACCTGGCTGGATCAACCAGCGCGGCGGATCTGGCAAAGGCAGCCAGTCTCCAGCCGGCAGCGCGGCTGGGCTCGGCTGGTAGCTACTCGTTCACGATCACCGACGGCACATCGGTTCCCGCCGAGGTAGCTCGGTTGCGCGGCACTCGGGGTGTGGCTTCGGCCGAACCCGACTGGATCCTCCGTTCACCGGAAACGGCGTCCGCGTTGCATCTCGCAGCAGACCCAAAGGCAATTGGCGCAGATCCTTACTATCTTCAGCAGACCTATCTCGGCCAGTGGTCTCTCCCCTGGATCGGACTCACACCGGTGCGCCAGGAGGGCGACACGTCGGGTGTGACGGTGGCGGTGGTGGATACCGGAGTCCAGATGGACCACCCGGCGCTGGACGGAAAACTGATCCCCGGCTACGACTTCGTCGACGGAACCGCGTCGGTAACCGACCCGGTCGGTGGCGCTGAGTCGGGTCATGGCACATTTATCGCCGGTCTCATCGCCCTCGTGGCTCCGGCAGCCCGGATCATGCCGATCAGGGTGCTGGACACGAGCGGTAAGGGCGATGAGATCACCGTGGCAAGGGGCATTTACTTTGCCGTGCAGCACGGAGCCGACATCATCAATCTGAGCCTCGGGTCGTATGCCGTTCCCACGATGGTCGATGACGCCGTCACCTTTGCCCGGCAGCACGGTGTGCTCGTCGTCGCCTCGACCGGGAATGACAACTCGAGCGAGCCGCAGTATCCAGCGGCGGTTGCCGGTACCATTGGAGTGGCTGCCACGGATCCAACCGATCACAAGGCGACCTTCTCGAATTTCGGGACCTACGTCAGTATCAGCGCACCCGGAACCGATCTCTACAGTGCCTATCCGGGCAGCCGGTATGCATTCGGGGCCGGAACGTCATTCGCCGCGGCGCTGACCACGGGGGTGGCGGCACTGGAGTGGGGAATGCACAGCGACTTGACGGCGAGTGATGTGGCCACGGCTCTCCGTAGCAGCGCCACGCCCATCGACTCGCTCAATCCCGGCTACGCGGGCGCGCTCGGATCCGGCCGGCTCAATGCCGGGCCGCTGGCCGGCGGGACTGAAGATGGCGCCGACACCGGGGCTTCTCCTGGTTCGGGTAGCTGAACCAGCATCCGGCGAGCCCGGACCGGGTGACGAGCACTCCCTCTCGACGTCTCCGATCCCTGCCACCACTCGGCGCGGGAAGAACCCGACTGCTCGCTTTCCAGGTGGTGTACCTGGTAGATCGATCGCCTCCCCGAGCCCGGATGGCCGTGATGCCGCGACCGTCCTACCCGCCAACCCCGGAAATGATGCGGGCGATCAGGTAGGCGACACCGGCCGCCAGGCCACCTACCAGCACTGTCTGCCCGGCTCCGCGGGCCGCCGGTACGCCGGTGAAGCGCGATTTGACCCAACCGAACACGGCCAGGGCGATGAGCGTTACGATGGCCGAGAGAAGTAGCGCCTGCGAGATCGAGATCGACGCGAAGTAGGGGATGAGTGGAATGATTCCACCGGCTACGTACGCCCCCCCGATTGTCAGTGACGAACGCAGGGCTCGTCCGGGATGCGGCTCTTCCAATCCCAGCTCTTCCCGCATCATGAAGTGGACCCATGCTGCCTTGTCCGATGCGATCGCCTGGACTGCTTCCTGCAGCGCCGGCCCGCGCAGTCCGTAGCCGGCGAAGACGTCCGCCACCTCCTGCCGCTCGACATCGGGAAACTCCTCGATCTCGCGATTCTCGCGCGCCATCTCGGCCCGGTAGGAGTCAGCATCACTCTTCGCTGCCAAAAACCCGCCCATTCCCATGGCGATGGAACCGGCGGCAATTTCGGCAAGTCCGCCGATGACGATGAGCCAGTGATCATGGACGGCCCCAGCCAGCCCGGCGGCGAGCGCAAACGGCACGGTTAAGCCATCAGACATGCCGATGACTACATCACGTACCGTCTCCGAGCCCGTGAAATGCCGCTCGACATGCAATGCAACTCGTCCCATGGGCGATTCCTCCTAGCGTGCTCGCAACGCGTTCACAATGACGGCGACGTCCAGCACTTCTTGCAGCAGAGCGCCGATGGCGGGCTGGATGTTTCCGGAAGCCGCGACCACCATGAGCGCAGAGCTCACTCCCAGGCCGATCCAGATGCTCTGGCGGGCGATGTGAAGGGTCCTTCGGCCGATACTCACCGCGTCGGCCACCCGTCCGATATCATCCGTCGTCAGCACGATGTCTGCTGTCTCGGCCGCGATCGCCGAGCCGCGAGCCCCCATCGCAATGCCCACCGTCGCGGCCGCGAGGGCTGGTGCGTCGTTGATGCCGTCGCCCACCATCACCACCGTTCGATAACGCTGCGCGCTCTCTTTGACTGCATCGACCTTCTGCGCCGGGAGCAGCTGGGAGCGCACGCTCGTCAATCCGGCGGCGCTTGCGATCGCCCCGGCTGTCGCCGCGTCATCGCCGGTAAGCATTGCCGTCTCGCGGACGCCTAACTCGCTCAGCCGGCGCAACATTCCCGGCACAGCCGGACGCAGCGGGTCGGCATAGACCACCAGTCCGGCCGCTTTCCGGTCGACGCCGATCACTGCCATCGCATCATCCCGCGCATCGGCCAGCTCCCGGGCCGTGGACAGTGCTTCGGGCGATGCTAGTCCCTGCTCCGCAGCGTGCGCGAATGAGCCCACATCGACGGTGTGTCCGTCCGATACCCCCGACACCCCCTGACCGGCCTTCTCCTTCACCTGACTCGCCTCGGGGACGGCCATGCCGCGCTCTACCGCCGCCGCGACGAGCGCGCGAGCCATGGGATGTGTCGAGTACTGTTCCAGTCCGGCTGCCAGGCGAAGCAGCTCGTTCTCTGAACACCCATCCAGAGGCACCACCCGCTCGACCACCGGCGCTCCCTTGGTCAGCGTTCCCGTCTTATCGAAGATAACGGCATCCGCCTGACCGACGCGCTCGATGGCCGTCCCGCCTTTCACGATGATGCCGAAACGCGCAGCCCGGTTGATGCCGGAGATGATGGCCACTGGAGTGGCCAGGATCAGAGGACACGGTGTCGCCACTACCAGGACCGCCACGACCGCCACCCAACTTCGAGTCACGAGGTAGGCGGTGATGCACATCAGAAGCGTGAAGGGGGTAAAGAACACCGCATAGCGGTCCGCCAGGCGCCCAATCGGCGCCTTGTCACGCTGCGCCGCCTCGACCAGGCGCACGATCCGTTCATACTGGCTGTCGGAGCTTGGTCTGATCGTCCGCAGCTCCAGCGCGCCGTCGAGGGCCACGCTTCCGCTCATCACCTCTTCGCCTGGCTGACAGGTGCGGGGCACCGGCTCTCCGGTGAGGGCGCTTTCATCCACCAGCGATGTCCCGGCAGCGATGATGCCGTCGACCGGCACGATCTCGCCGGGACGCACCAGGACGCGATCGTCGACTCGCACCTCCTCGACTGGCACGACCTCAAGCTCGGCTCCCCGGTACCGATGGGCGACACGCGGCGCGCGGTTCAGCAATGCTTCGAGCGAAGCGGACGCCCGTCGGGCGGCGAATTCCTCAAGCCACTCCCCTCCGGTCTGCATGAGAACGATGATGCAGCCGGCGGCAAACTCTCCGGTTGCGGCCGCTCCCAGAATTGCCAGTGAGGCAACCACGTCAGTGGCGAAGTTGCCCTTGAGCCCGTGCCGAAGTGTCTGAAAGACGACCGGGAAGCCTCCCAGCACCAGTGTCAGCAGGAAGATCCACTCGGCGACGTCGTGGCGGCGGAGCACAAACCAGCAGAGCGCTCCTGCGATGAGACCCAGAGCGGCCACCATCGGCAGGGCGGCGTGCAGCCAGCGCCCAGCGAGCTCACGTGAGATCGGCGATGTACGGGGTTCTGTGTCTTGCGGTCGAGAAGCCTGCCGGAATGCTGGAGTGTGCGTCACTCTAGATCTCCTCGCGTGATCAGGAGGGACTCAGACGATGCGAATCGAGGTTGTGCTGGTTATCTCGTCCAGTCTCGAGTTCCGCACGCCGGTTAGAAGGATGCGCACACCGGGCTGGAGGTCGGTAAGCGACCCCTTCTTGCCAGTCTTCAGGAGAATCCGCGCACTCGGGTCGACATCGACCAGGAAGAGCCTCTTGCCGAACCGCACGGTGTAGACCCGTCCCTCGCGGCCTGGGTTGTAGTCGCCGCTCCCCTCCTGCCCCACTCCAAAGATGACGCCGCGCTGCCCCTTGAAGGGGGTCAGGTCGAGATCCTTGATTGAGGTAACGGTATACACCAGAGGATGGCGTGGATCCGGCCGGACGGACGCTTGAATGCGATCGGCCGGTCGCACGTCGGCCAGCGAGGTCCGACCCCTGGATATCGTCACGGAAGTATTCTTCGCCACGAGGAGGGTCGTGACGTCACCGGTTTGAGCGCGTATGCGTAGCGCCAGGCTTGCGCCGGTCGCCGACACCTTGAGAACTCGACCGCTCACCATCGTCGGCGTGGCTGCTTTGCCTGGCTGGACTCGCCGCACGACGCGAACGGTACGCGCGGTTGTGACTTCATCCAGGCGGGTGTTGCGCAGGCCGGTAACCTGAATCTCCAGACTGGGCTGTAGATCGGACATGGTTCCGCGCTTCCCGTTCTGCCGGGTGATCTGGACGCTTGGATCGAGATCGACCAGGAAGGTCCGCGTGCCGAATCGAACGGTGTAAGCACGGCCATCGCGCCCCGCCGTGTAGTCGCCGCTTCCTTCCTGGCCCACGTTGACGATGACGCCGGTCTTCTTGACAAACGGTACGAGATCGAGATCTTTCATCCAGTTCACGCCGTACACCAGAGCGTGCGTGGGATCCGGCCGGGCCGAGACAAAGACACGGTCGCCGGTGCGCAGATCGGCGAGGGAGGCGCTCGCGGTTCCAGCCAGGATATGCGTGCTGCCCGGTAAGAGAAGCGTGGCAATGTCGCCACCCTTGAGCCGTATCCTCAGCTCGGTATTGACCGGTGTGACCGTCAGCTTCAGGATGCTTCCGGAAATCGTGGTCTGGATATTCCGATCGCTCGCGGGACAGGACGGAGGATGCAGGGTCAGTGGTGGGAGGGGAGACTGCGCGAAGTCGAGCGAGCTGACAAGGGAGGGGGCAGTACGGTCGCGGCTGTTCAGCGCCGGAAGATGGAAGTTCTCCTCGATAAACCTGAGGATAGAGTTAAAGTTCATCGTGTGATGGTCGATGAAGTGCGGTCGCGCATACGGCGAGATGAGAATCGTCGGCACCCGAGGACCAAGGCTGATGTGGTCCTGCACTGGAGGGACCACGTGGTCGTAGAAGCCGCCGAAGTCATCCCAGGTGAGCACGATCAACGTGGACTTCCAGTACGGGCTCTGCATGATGGCGTTGATTTGCCTGTCCACCCAGCTCTGTCCCACGCAGATGCTGTACGGAGGGTGATCGCTGTTCTGTTCGCTCGTCACCAACCAGCTCACCTGTGGCAGCTTCCCGGCGCTCACGTCCTTGACGAACTGACTGTCGGACAGCACGTTGGTCTTCCATAGAGACGAATTCCGGATCGGCTTGATCGCGTCAAAGGCCGACCAGATGTACCCGGAACGGTACTGGCCGGGTGCATAGTACTTCCAGGACACGTGGTACTTCTGGAAGGTGTCGGCCATGGTCGGCATATTGAAACACGGCTTTTCCATGTAGTTCCGGCCGGTCTTCGGATCCATCGCGCTGACCGTCGAGAAGGGGCCGGCGTCGCATCCCCAGGCATGGAACGTCTGACCAATCGGGTTGTCGACCGCGTTGGCCGATGAGGCTGCAACGGTCACCAGATGGTTCGGGAAGCTCGGGCCCATGATGGTCGAGAAGAAGTGATCGGCCAGAGCGAAGGTCTGGGCATAGGTCCAGTAGCTCGGGATATCTTTCTGCAGGTACTGCGAGTCGGCGACATTCTGCCCGTTCTGAACCGCTCCCTGGAGAAGGTTGAACTGATTCATCTTGCCGCCGTTCACGGCGAATGCCGCCGACCCGCCGGAGTGGTCGATATCGAGGAGAGTGTGGTCCGGAGTGTGGCTAAGCCGTACCGACTGTCCGGTGTCGAGCTTCGCCGTGGTGGTGCCGGCCGCTCCCGGGAAGGTGCCGAATAGGTTGTCGAAGCTGTGATTCTCACGCGCGATGATGACGACGTGATCGATGGGATAGCGCGATGTCGCGCCGACGGCAGCTACCGGGCTGGTACTCGGGGGCGCCGATGCCGTCTGCCGGGTAAGGGCGAAACTGAATGTCGCGAGGCAGATTGCCAGCAAGACCGTGGCAGTCACCGGGATGTGGGCCGGTGTATGAGTCGTGGGATGCAAAATCATGCGGTACCGTCCAGTAAGGGATGCTCCGGTTTCAGGATAGACATGGATGTCTGCCCTTGCTATCGGGCGGGCGACCTATCTTTGGCGGGGGGCAGACCGTATATGGCCGCGGCGCTCCCTACCTGGCAGAGCGGCGTGACCTCTGCCTCAGCCGGGGTAAGGCGAGGTCGGGCGCGCCGCGCTCCGAGCGGCCCTCCTGAATAGGCGGAGGCGCCGCGGTGGGCTCACCGCGGCGCCCCTCGTTCTGCCATTCGGACTCGGTGTTTCCCGAGAAAGCGGGAGTCACCGCAGCCAGGACGGCTCCGGAGCCTAGCCCATCCCCCCGATGAGGTCCGGCGTATACATCAGGGTGAGGGGACCGATCGCGGTCGAACCTGCCTTGATGTAGACATGGTAGGCAACCGGAGCTCGACCGGTCGTGCTGCTTACGCTGGCGGAGTGTATGGTACCGCTGAAGTGATGCAGACTACCGTCGAAGCTGAGATCACCCAGGTACTTCGCGCCGGCGAACACGTTAAACGTGAAGTTCGGATTCAGGCCCTGAACCGTGACCGTGATGTTGGTTCCGATCGTGGTCTTGCCGACCTGGACATAGCCACGGGTCGCGGCCGTGAAGTACTTGGCCGGCGCGCCAGGCATGACGCGCAGCTGATGGACGTTGATTGGTGTTACGAATGCCCTGGCAGAGCCGGCCGAGATTGCCACGGTGGATGCCAGGATGGCGAGAACGGAAGCGAGGACAACGATGCGTTTCATGGACCTTTCTCCTGTGGGGAGTTGATTACTTCCTACTTCCGTTATTCAGCTTGCCGCAGGGCCGCGGTGAAACCCATCGGTCGGACGCCCGATTTGGCGGCGATTCGGGCCCTAGATTCAGTCGTGATTTCCCTGAACCAGTGCACGGCCGCATGTCTATCCGACGGAGCGTGGGAAACCAGCCCATGCCTGACCCCGCGGATCTGCTTACCTGAATACTGAGGGAACCTTCGCGATACAGTTCGCGTTGGGTCTACGAGATGGATCCGTCAAAAAGGCGCTCACGATTTCGTCCGAGCACGGCCCCTGGCCCACTACACCATGACCGAGGCTGGGGAATTCGAAGTAGTAGCCATGCGAGAGCTTCCGAGCGGCGGCTTGCGCCCTGGCCGGCGGCGTGCGCGGATCGAATGAACCCTCCAGGAGGAGAGTGGGAATGGCACTGGCGAAGAGCTGCCGATTGACTGCGGGAAGGCTCCTGACGTTCCAGATCTTGCATAAGGTCAGCGCGTCAGAAGCACTCGCGACTGCATCGCTCCTGATACTCCGCGGAATGGGAGCGGCCGATGCCGCGATCCTGCTTGGACTGGAGCCGGCTTGATCGTCGGCGCACTCCATGGACAGGTACATGCCTTCACTGCTGCCGGTGTCTGCACCATAGATGGCCGCGTCGACTTTGAACAGCAGGGCGTTGTTGCCGTGGAAGGTGTTGGCGATCAAACCCGGCAGCGAAGGTATCAGACTCGGACTGTAGAGGGCGGCCATCATATCAGCGGCAAAGCGAGCGCCGTTGATCTTCACAGGGTAGATCTTCCCCCATTTTGGGATCAGCTCATGGCCGGTGATGGGATGCGCCTGTAGCCGGTTCACAGTGCTGTTGAACATCGCCTCGAGATGCGGGTAGGCGGCGTGGCAGCCCGACGCCGCTGCGCACCGCTTGAACACCAGCTCGATGGCTCTCCAGGCATTGGGGATCTCGTCGTTGTACTGGTTGAAGGTCGGATCGGCCACTGCATCGACCACCACGCTGCGAACGCCGTCTGGATGATCGCGCATAACCTGCAGCGCGAGCCGCGCCCCATACGATCCACCGTAGACGTTGGCCTGCCTGTATCCGAGCGCTTGCCAGAGGTCAGCAATGTCAGCAGCGTTCTCTGCCGTGTTATACGCATTCAGGTCAATGCCGGCTCGTACCAGGCGAGCCCTACACTTCCGGATCGCTGCGTGCTCAAGGGCAAACGCCTTGGCTTGCGACAGCGGCTGCTTGGTGGCGCCGCGTCCAACAGCATCGAACTCCGGACACATCAGCGAGGGTCGGGAGAGTCCAGTGCCGCGCTGATCCACCAATACGAGGTCCCGATTGCCGACGTAGGCGGGGATGCCGCCGGCAGCGACGCTCGACCCCATGGAGGTTACGATTGGGCTGCCGGGACCACCCGCCAGGTAGATGAATGGGGCGGCAGCGGGGTGCGGCGCCTGCGATTTGAATACCGCGACGGCGAGCCGGATCGTACGGGTGGGAGCCGCCTGGCGGTTCTCCGGCACTTGAAGGAAGCCGCAACGCACGTCCGAGCTCGGAAACACGCCTGGGGCAATCTTGAAGGGGCATGTCGAGTTGACGAATGATGCCTTGTCCGGAGTTTGCGCGTCGATCTTTGTCTTGACCCCCAGACCAGCGCCAAGAAGGACCAGAACGAGAATCAAACCCGTGATAAGTGAGCGGTGATGCGGGGCAACTAACAGAATCGGCCGGGTCTTCTTCATGGTCCCCCTCCGGTGGATGACCTTCTTGTCACTTCAGGCCCCGGCTGCCGAAGCCGGGAATACGATGCGGTTTCTGTCCTGGTTGGTTGATATGCCAGTGGTTGCCGGCCATGATCGGTACGATTACCACAACGACCCCGCTCTGGCCGCCCGACGCACCTGCTTCTGGCCTCGGATCTGTGGACAGAACCAGGCGACGCAGCAGCCAGGTAGCCAGGATCGAGGCTACGACCGAGGCGACCGCTTGCACTACAAGTCTCATCACGCGCTCCTTTCGGGCGAACGCCGTGTGTCCCGCCATGTGGTTACCATGGACCCGGCCGACAACATGGGCGATCTCACCCACGCTCACCTTAGAAGTCCCGATGCATCATGGCTATCGGGTCACCGACCGATTTCTGGCTGATCCTGTATGAAGGAAACCTCCCCTGTGGCAGTAGCGCATCGGGTGGGGCCCGGTAGCACAGGGAGATGGGCGTTCGCATCGTGGAGATAGGGAAGGCATTGAAGACCTTCGCGCCGGCTGAAAGCGAAGCAATGCGATGCGAAACGGGTCGAGGTGCGACCAGTTCGCTGTGCGAGACACCAGGCAGCTTGCTGAGGCAAATGAGACGGGCAGTGGCCCAGTGATCGAGCACCACCGCGTGACACCCCGCACCGCCGCTCCCGTACCCGCAGGATCAGGGTGCCTGTTGGTCGGCATTCGGATGGACCGATCCTCCGGCGCGCCTGGACGGTACTGGAGCTTACCTGAGTGAGCTTTCCGCATTCCCGGCCTCGCTGGTCATGGCGCCTTGGCCAAGCGTGCGAGCACTGCATTCGCCAGCTTATCCACGATCGGTGTGCCCCAGCCGGTGACGGGGTCCCAACCGATATTTGCTTGGTAATGACCATTCGCGCCGATCGTGATGTCATTGAAGGCTCGAGGGTTGGTGGGCGAGTTCCCGATCTGGTACAGCAGTTTGGGAGCCGTGGGGAACAGCTTGCCGGCCTGTTTGGCATCCTGGCGGATGAGTGCCCAGATGGCTGCCCATACCGGCGCGCCCAGGCTGGTTCCACCACCGAGCATCCATGATCCGCCGTAGTACATCGCCACGCCGGTGCGCGTATCTGCCAGGAACGCAACATCGGGAACATAGCGATACTTGCCGGGCAGTAGGTTGGGCGTGACCTGCCAGGCTGGGCGAGGCAGCGGCTTGGCCTTCCCGCCGCCACTCAGGCCCCATGCCGCTTCGGCGTAGCGGGAGTCGTCCGTATTGAGAAGCAGCGTTGTGCCGCCTACTGCCACGACCGATGGATCGCCGGCGGGGTACGCAACTCCTGGTTGAGCGCCGCACTGCTGGGGCGGTCCAGGAAACGACCCTGAGTCGCCACTGCTGACGAACACACTGACTCCGGCTTTCAGCGCCCGCGCCAGCGCCTGCTTGACCACTTCATAACCAGAACCGAGCGTGCATGCACCAAACGACATGCTCAAGATGCGAGTGCCACTCTTCGTCACCTGGTCGATGGTCTGAGCCAGCTCCTTCCACCCCGCAACTGTGGCCTTGGCATTCTTGAGATAGTACACGCTCAGGGCGGCACCAGGAGCGATCGCGTGTGCCCATTCCAGATCCATCGTGGTTTCTCCTGCCTGGACCAGGGCAAACGCCTTCCCGCCCGCGTAGCTCTCCTTCACCGCGAAGGCGGGGAGACCGGCCGCGGCACCGAACATCTGGAGATCGATTGGGTCGAATCGATCGAGCTCGATGAAGGCAATCCGCTGCCCCGAGCCGGTGATGCCGCTCTTGTATAGCGGGGCGATCTGGTACGCGGTTGCAATCTGCGCCGGCGAATAGCCGGACGTATCCAGAGTGCCTACTTGCTGCTCGAAGAATGCCGGCACGCGAGTAGATTGTGGACTCGCTCCGATGCCGGTCCAGATGAGGATCGCTGTGGAGAGGACGGCGAGAAGTCGGTGCAACATGAACGATTCTCCAGGAGCTTTGTGCCGCACCCGTGTACCTGTCTGGATGAATGCGGGCCGGACTACACCTTCAGCCTAGGCTGATGGCATTTGCTCTACCATCGGTCTGGCGCCCGATTCCCACCGGCTGCCGGGCTGAAGTTTACCGGCCGCGGGGTGTAAGGTTATGGGCGCTCAGCCGGGCCGGTGCGCGTACCGCTTTCGGTATGAGAGTCGGGATCGCGGGTCGTGCCGGCAACGGCGTGCCGTTTCGCTACAGGTACCCCCATCCCCTGAGCTTCTCCTTGATGAGCTGCTCCTCATCGTCGGAAAGGTGACTTTCAGTGCTCTGCCGGCTGAGGCCAAGATCGACTGAGGCAATCGCTCGCTCGCGCTCCGTGAAGATCTCGGTGAGGACATGCCCGTCCATGTCGGATGGAACCGGCAGCTCCATGGCATGAAGGATGGTGGGCGGCACATCGATGAGCCGCGCTCCCTCCAGGACCGTACCTTGCTCGATACCCGGCCCCATCGCAAGGAAGATCCCCTTTTCGTCGTGCGAACCTGGCACCTGCACCAGCTCGTCGTACGGCACCTCTCCGATCAGTGGGCCGGTCGCCAGTGGCCCTTCCTTATACATCTCGTGGCACCAGACGACGATGTCGGGGGCCCGCTCCACATACGGCCCGTTGTAAAGCTCTTCGCGCTTGAACACGTTCTTCACAACTTTCTCGCCGGTGCGTGGATCGCGGATCTCGAGGAGATCGCGCATGATCCGTTCGCGCAACTGCTCGTAATCCTCGGACGTGACGATGCCTTGTTCCTGCCGCCCTTCGCGGTTGATGACCACGCCGACGAGCGGCGGGCACTTCATCGGGAAGTGGTAGGCCTGCGTGTGTGCATAGTCGATTTCCTGGAGATCCTTCCAAGCCTGCCGCAGCTCCCCCCGTACCGCCTTCGGCGCCCGCTGCCGCAGGGTGGAGCGCAGCGGAGCAGGGAGAAGTTTCTGGTTGAGCGCGTAGATGCGCGACTTGAGGCTCGTCGCCGCCTGCTTCGGGGTCAGAAGACCTTGCTCCGCCAGCCAGACGTTGAGGTTGAACTGGCGGGGCGGTGTGATGTTCCCGCCATGGTCCGACAGCACAATGATCGTGTCGTCGGGCCCAAGGCGGTCCAGCGTCTCGCCGAGCGTCTCATCCATCTTCCGGTAGAAATGGTTGACGAGATCACCGTACTTTGCGGCTTTCTCCGCGTCGTAGGCCGGCGTTCTGGGATCGACGAAGCCGATAAAGAAGTGATGCACTTCGTCCGAGATGCGATGCACGACCATGAAGAGATCGTGATCGCGATCCATTAGCCGCGAGACGAGCTCCGAGAGCCGTCCCATTTGCGCTTCGAGGGTGGCCGCCTGCTCCTCCGTCGATAGGTTCCGAAAGTCGGACTGCTCCGGCTGCGCGCTCGAACCCAGCTCGTCGCGAAGCTCGGGCGGATAAAACGAATCCGGGGTATCTCCGGGTGTGGGAAAGCCCGAGACCATCATTCCATCGATCGGCCACGCCGGGTACGTCATCGGGACGCGAATGGCCGTCACCTTGCCCCCAAACCTGCCGACGACGTCGAAGATGGTTTGACCGGAGAAGTACCTGGAATTAGCGGTCCGACCGACGTAGGAATAGCTTGTGGCATCGTAGTCCTGAAACATGTAGACGCCGTGTTGCCCGGAGTTCTTCCCGGTCATGAACGTGACCCAGGCGGCTGCGCTCTGGAAGGGGATGGTGGACATGAGCTCGCCGTACGAGCCCTGCTCCATCAGCCGCTGGAAATTGGGCATCTCGCCCCGCTCGACGAGTGGCCGGATGAAGCGCCAGGTCGCGCCGTCGAACCCGATGACATACGTTCTTTTCATGGTGTGCCTCCGTGATTGATCTGTGCCTGTGGCGCTCTAGGCCACGATCGTTGGACCGACGGCCACGGCCGTATGGCGCTGCCGGTACAGCGACCAATCGGGGACCGCGAGCATGGCCGCCGCATTCAACCGCCCATCCAGGAAGAGATTGAGCTGCTGGACCACCTGCTCCGGATCGCGCAAGACTTCGTGGTAGTCCACGGAGAGCACGGAGAAGTTCGGCTGCGCCTGGAGCCAGGCAATGATCTCGCGTAGCTGGTGCCAGTAGATTGTTGCCAGCCGCGCGTTATCGAGCCGGTCGCTCTCCTTGCCATGCCGTTCCAGCATCACCTCCTGCGAGGCGATGACCTCGTCGAGCGCTCGGGTCATGAAGATCACCCGGTAGGTGCGATTCGGCGGCAAATTGTAGAGCAAACGGTAGACCATCTTGACCGCTTTGCCTTCGGCCTCGTCCAGCCACGCAGTATCGGTGTCAATCTGCTTCACGCGCTCGAGCTCGTAGTAGCCGCGCGGATTATCCTCGTCTGCCTGCCGGACACCGTCGGCGAGCGCCTGTATTCCCCCTGCCGTCAGCATCTGCATCATCATCGACGTGCCGGAGCGGGGCAGGCCGGAAACAATCGTGATGAATGACTCTTTCTTGGTCCCGTTCATTTCATACCGTCCTTTGCTGGCGCTGATACTTGTTTGTTGCTGTCCTGGCGTATGACCGGGTTACGGCGGCGGTGCTGCGGTTCCAGGCAGGACGCCTGGACGGTCGGCAGGCACTGTAGCGTGCGTTACGAGCACGTGCCAGAGGAAGCGTGGATTGCCCAGGAGGTAGCGCCTCCAGAGCCGGCGCGGTTCGGCCACGAGGCGACACAGCCATTCCAGACCGTGCTCTGTCATCCACTTCGGGCCGCGAGGCACACGCCCGCTCACAAAGTCAAACAGCCCTCCCACCGCCCAGACCACCGGGGTATCCAATTGCGACCGGTTTCGAACAATCCACTTCTCCTGCCGGGGCACGCCCATACCGACCAACACGATGTCGGGATGGAGCTCGTTGATCTCGTTCACGAGGTCGGGCCCGACGTCGTAGCCGTCGTGCTCACCCACGATTTGTAGACCGGAGTGACGTCTGCGTAGCGCGGCGGCGGCGCCGTGGACGGCCTCCGAAGTCCCGCCCAGCAGATACAGTGAGAGGTTGCGCGCTGCAGCGAGCCGGCATAGATCTTCGATCCAGTCGGCGCCTGTCATCCGCTGCGGGATTGTCTGGCCGGTCATGCGGGCAGCGAGCGCGACGCCCATGCCGTCGCAATAGACGGTGTCAACATCTGCCAGGATTGCTCGGTAGGCAGGATCCCTGTGCTGGACGTTCATGCAGTGCGCGTTGACGTAGAGAATTGTCTCCTTTCGGCCAGTTTCCACCGACCGCACCACCCGATCGAGGAGCTCGGGAAGACGGAGGCCGTCGATGCGAACCCCGAGCAGGTATGTGGCGCTTTCCCGCCGTCTCCGGATCGATTGCATCATTCGCGTCTCTCTCTTCCCTGTCGGCCTCAGTGTGTTACAGGTAGCCCAGATTCTTGAGGTGCTCCACGACCAGCGCCTCTTCCTCCGCCGAGTACAGCCCGTCAGCGGGCGCCTCGGTGCGGGTCGCAGTGGTCTCTTGCCGTGTGCTCTCCGGCGGTAGTGGGTGAGCGGAGATACAGGCAGTTGGGCCGCACTCCTGTGCCTCGGTCGCTACTGGTATGGGATTCATGGTGTTCTCCTTGAATACATCACCGCAAAACCGGCGTCAGAACGTTTCGAGTGCCTTTCACAACCCGTAGGCGGGCACCTCCGTGCCCAGCTCCGGAGGGTCTTGAACGCTTCACCTGGTCGCATCGCCGTTTTCGGTGTGAAAGAGCGGATCTGCCGGGTCCAATCGTGTGAGGAGGTTGCCATCAGCGCTATCAGTCCTCCCACTCGAGCCTGGAGGCCTGCCGGCGGACCGCGGCGACTGCCTTGGCCAGCCCGGCTCCCGTGCCTCCCAGGACACCAACACCGGCTGCAGTGACCGCGAGCCGCCGCATCCAGTGAATCGGTGGTTGTTCGTCGGCTGGGATGGTATTTGGTAAGAGTCCCTGCCGGGCGAGTACGATATCATGCCGGGCGCGGGCCGCGAGCGCATTGACGTAGACGTTTGTCTTCGTATCCTGCTGCGCCTGCACGGTGACATCAGAGGGATGCGGACGCTGAAAGGCGTCGGCCAGGACGATGCCGTCTCGCGCCTCCGGGGCCATACCCATGAAGCGCTCGATCGTCGGAGCAATATCGACCAGGCGAGCCGGCGCATTGGAGGAGCCGATCTTCACTCCCGGGCCGGACATGATAAGAGTGATGTGCTGCGAGCCCCAGTCCGCGCCGCCGTGACGGCCGGGCATCTCGGGCATGCCGCTGTTGCGCGCGTTCTCGCGAAGCAGGATGGCGATGTCGGGGCCGGTAGGGCCGGCGGCCGTGGAGAGCATATAGCGATACGTCTTCACCAGGTCTGCTGAGCCGTTCTCGACGCCCGCCAGCTCGTAGCGGTTCCCGCCGCCGGAGCGGTTCATGTAGAAGATGGCCGAGACGTTGTCGTAGCGCTTGTCGAAGATCGCCTTCGCCATACGGGCGTTGTTGGCGGGATCTTTGAGCCAGATGGAGGTCATGGTCGGTCCCGCCGAGCCTCCGCCGTTGGTCAGGATGATCGAGCTCTCGCCGAGGGTCGATTTGATCTGGTCCACCACAGACACACGATCGAGCACCCGATCCTTCGATTGGATCATGCCGTGATCGGCGGTGATGACGAAGAGTGTCCTATCGTAGATGCCGGCACTCTTGTAGGCGTCGATCAGACGGCCGAGGGATGTGTCGAAACGTCGGTAGACGATCGCCGCCTCGGCGTACCACCGCTTCGACCAGTGGCCGACAGCATCGACCTCCGGCAGATTGAGCAGCATGGCCCGCGGACGATGCTGCTGCAGTGCCTTGATAGCGAAGTCCATGACCAGGCTGTCCTGCTGCCCGAGTGGTACCGGGTCGTAGGTCAGCGGGACCGTGCTGTTGTTGCTGGATGGGAGGCTGACGCGCAGGGAGGGGTCGTGCAAGAGCCTGGCAGGGACCGCGTGCGTTCCCAGCGTGTACGGCGCCCAGTAGCCACTGATCCGGGTGTACGAGAAGATCCAGGAAGCGTCGGGGCCGCCAAGCGGACCGGCCGCGTGGAAGTGTGCGCCGCTTCCGGCGATAACCGGATCCTCCGGGTACTTCTTGCGGATAACACCCGCGAGGGTAGGCGTGCCGGACTCTTTGATCAGGTTGAAGACCCAACCGTTCTGGTAGTTCTCGAGGGCTTGCGTGGTCGGAGAGATCTTGCCGGTGCTGTGAATTCCCCAGTCCCAGTTGACGATTCCGCCATCATTCTTCGGGAAGGAGCCGGTGCCGATCACGGCGTGGCCGGGCGGTGTGATGCTCATCAGGTCACCGACCCAGGCCCGGTTGTAGACGCGAGAGCGCGTCAACAGCGACCGCAGATTCGGCATGGCCGGGAGATTCCGCGTGATGTAGTCCGGCCGGCCGCCATCCAGGACGATCAGGCAGACGTAGCCGGCGGGTGGGGCTCCGGAGAGAGCTTCGGGGTCGATGGCCGGTGCCGCGGCGTGGGCGGCGATGGGTTCGAGCGCGGACGCGGTGAGCATGGCGAGGGCAGTTCCACCGGCGATCTTCAGCAGCGCTGCCCGGCTCAGGCGACCGTCCAGCGCGCTGGAGAGTGAAGCTGTCTCAGCTGTCTGTTCAGAGGTGTGGCAGGACCCTGCGATGGCTCCGTGGGCCGAATGCTCAGCATGCATGACTGTTCGATTCCTTTCTGGTTGGTCGCTTCCCGTCTCTGCTGCCGAGCGTGCGCCACAACAGGTAGAGGTCGAAGCCGAGCGTGGCATGGCTGGCATAAAACATGTCGTGGTGGAACCGCCGCTGATCGTGCTTCTCCGTACCGCGAAAGACCTGATGGGCGCCGGTGAGGCCGAGCGGAGCTGTCGCGTACATCGACTGCCATGTCTCGAATCGCTCCCTGGACCAGCTGAGGGCCAGACTTTCATACACGTCTCTGGGCAGTATCCTGATGCCTACGAGCGTCACCTGCCCGAACAGCACCTGAAAGAGCTGGGGGAGCTCGTCCAGGTAGTACCGCCGGATGAAGCGACCAAACGTGGTGCAGACAGTGGTACCGGCTCTGGGCTCCCGGATCATCGATCGAATCTTGACGACTCGCAGCGGCGAGCCCCCGTGACCTACCCGGTCCTGTTGGAAAAGGGCTGGGCGCTGAGGAGCAAGCAGCCGGTTGACCACCATCAGGAGTGCGATCAGCACGAGCGCGACGGCGGCCAGCGGCACACCCACCAGCACATCGAGCGCGCGCTTGGTCCGCGAAGTGACGTAGCCCGCGTCATGAGTCGGAGCGAGCCGCGCCAGACCGCGCGCCAATCGGGTGTCCTGCCGGCGGAAGTAGATATCTGCTGTCGACAGGAGCCCGTGGCGGCGCGCGGTCTGGCGGACTTCATGGCCCCGCGAAGCGTGCGACCACGGTAACTTCGTCGGGGTACGGATAGCGCCATCGATTGGGCGCTGGTGAGGGAGGGAAGTTACTGCCACGATTAGAAGCCTCTCTGCAGAACGCCTCGCGCCTCGCGCAGGATGCGGCGGTCGAGCATGAACAGGGTGCCGAGATAGACGGCAGCAGCGACCAGGAAGCAGGCAGCCAGCGTGACGAGGTCGCCGGGCTTGAGTGTCCGCAGGAGTACGGACTCGGCCCCGATGGTGGTGGCGGTCATGAGCAGGGTGGCAAGGACGGGCGTCCTGGCTGCCTTCCAGACCTGAAGGGGCGAGACGCTGAGTACCTTGTGCGCCAGGACGAGCGCAACCGGGAACTCAATGATCTGAATAGGAATGTAGGTCAGAGCCAGGCCGAGGATGCCGTGCTGGGCGCCGAAGATCATGGCCGGGACCATAATGCCCAGCTTGACCGTGTTGTAGACCGGCACGATCCATGGCTTGCCGATTGCTTTGTAGCCTTCGAAGAATATCGAGAGCATGGTGCGGTTCCCGGCGTAGACCGCCAGAAGCGACAGCACCAGGAACGAGGAGCGATACGCTACCCACTTCTCGCCGAGCAGCGGCACAATGAGGACCGGAGCGAGCGCCGCCAATAGAGCGGCGGCCGGGAACATTACCAGACCCACCTGCCGTATGGACAAGAGCAGCTTGGAGCGTAAAGCGCCGAGGTCGCCCTGGAGTTTGGTCAGGGTAGGGAAGACCATGCTGCTCGCCACCGTGGTGAAGACGCCAGCGGCGATGAAGGCCAGCTTCCAGCTCGTGGTGTAGAAGCCGACGTCGTTGGTGTTTTGGATGACCCGTCCACCGATGAACACGTCCACGTTCTGAGACATGTAGAGGATGGTGAGCCCGGCGCCGATCCAGGCGCCATAGCGGAACAGCCTCCAGGCGAGGCGGGGGACAAATTGGAACTGGGGTCGGAAGGGATACACCACCCAGAGCAGGATGGCGCCGGCGATCACCGAGGTCAGTTCGCGGGCCACCAGTGAACCGACTCCGAATCCCCAGGCCGCGAACAGGACCGCGACGTCGCCGGCGGCGATGACCTGGCCGATCGCCGGGACGGCGCGGGCCCGGAAGTCGAGATCGCGCATGAGAAGGAAGGAGTGTACCGAGCTGACGGAGGCAAACACATAGGCGATGGAAAGCACCCGGACGAGTCCCTCGATCTGAGGGTGGCCGTAGAAGAGCGCGATCGGATGCGCCAGCACCTGGGCGATCGCCGTCACGCCGATCGCAAAGACCAGGTTGAGAGTCCAGGCGGTATTGGCCGCCGCCCGGCTCACCGACTTCTCGAAGACGAGTGCCGGACCGGTCCCGAAGTTCCGGAAGTTGTTCAGGAAGCTGTACGGTGTGTAGGCAAGGTCGAAGGTGCCCGACGCGCCGGGGCCGAGGAAGCGGCGCAGACCGATCGTCACGATCGGGCCGAACATCTTGGGCGTCGCCATGGCGAAGAGCACCCAGAAGGCTCCCGCTCGGTCGGGCAACAGTCTCCACAGCGACCGGAGAGACAGCGGCCACCGGCGCGTGCCCGAGATGGATGGCGCTGCTGCTACGGGTGAGGCCGGTATATCCACTGCTGCCACAGCTGGTACTCCTGGGGGAGGGGGGTGAGGTCGGTCTGTGTCACCGGCTCGTTAGCTCGAGGTGAGACTGCTGCTGGAGCGCTGTCACTACCGGCATGAGCCGCTTGCTCGCCGTCTTTTGCCACTGGAGGGTCCAGCTCGGTGGGGCCTGCAACGCGTCCGCCAGCGGTATCCCCTGCATCCCCTTGTGGGAGGCGCCCATGACCTGCAGGACGGTCGGCGCAATGTCGATCAGCCGCGCCGGATAGGAAGACGTTTGTCCCGAACGGATGCCGGCGCCGGAGAGGATGAGCGGGATGTGCTGCGCTTGCCAGCTCGTTCCGCCGTGATCGGCCTTCCACTTTGCCTGCCCACCCGGCTCACAGCCGCTCCCTTCGGTCAAGGCGATCACGATATCCGGTGCGTTGGAGCCATTGAAGCTATTGAGGAGGTACTGATTGGCTCCCTCAGTTCCGGCTGCACGGAGCAGCTTGGCGCTGGATATTCGGGTGTAGCTGTAGCCCTTCGCCGTCTTGATCCGGGCGTAGACCGATTGAATGGCCGGATTGTTCAGCCTGGCGAGGTTCTGCGCAACCGCCGGCGCCCGTGACTCTTGCTTGAGCCACAGATAGACGGCCGAGGTGTAGGTCTGGGAGACCAGGCTGGTTCCAGCCTTTGCCACGGCAGTAGTGATGTCCGACTGGGAAATCGTGTGAGTGAGCGGCATCATGCCGTGATCGGCCATCAACACAAAGAGCGTGCGGTCGAGGACTCCTGCCTTCCGATAGGTGTCCTGAAGCATTCCGAGGTCTCGGTCGAAACCCTGCATCAGCGTCGTGACGGCTTGCGGATCACGGTTCCCTCCATCAACGTGGCCAAGCGGCCAGTCGAAGTCGGGCAGGTTGATGAGCGTGACCTGCTGGCGAACCCGGTTGAACGTATCCACTGCCAGCTGCATGGCCAGACGATTCTGGGTGCCGAGCGGCATATGGGCAGTCTTCGTCATGAGGTGGGAAGCATTGAGCAGACCAGCGGGCGGGGGGTGTCCCGGGATATAGGTGGGGACGAACTGCCCGGCGGCAGTGCTCTGGAAGTACATGGTGATGTCTGCATCGGGCCCGCCGATGGCATCGGCCGCGTAGTATTTGCTTCCCGAGAGCGCAACCACTTTGGCCTGGCGTGACTTCGCGTGAACCATCCCGGCGAGGGTGGGCACGCGCGCCTGCCGAATAATCTTCTCCATGTCGCCGGCACGCACCTTCGCCGGGCTGAACAGGCTGAAGACCGTGTTCTGATTGGTCGCCCACCAGAAGCTGGGAATACCGGTCCTGGCCGGGTCCGAACCGGTCCCGATGCTCACGTGACCGGATGGTGTCTCAGACTCCAGGATGCCGGCGAAGGCATTCGTGTACTGCATACCATTGCGAATCAGGCTGCTCACGTGCGGTATGCCCGGGGTACCGAGGTAATCGGGGCGCGCTCCATCCAGAACGATGAGCACCACATAGGGAAGCTGATTGGCTGCTCCCAGCGCCGCGTTCCAGTCCAGCATCCCTGCGGTCAGCGCCGCTGCCAGACCCCCGCCCGCGGCCTGCAGCAACTGACGGCGGCTCATGGGCGTCTGAAAACTCGAGGCGAGCTGCCCGGTTGCCGCAACCTCGCTCGTGGCATGCTCGTAATCTGCCGCACCCTGGGTGCGGTATGGCAAACAGTTCTTACACATGGAAGCCTCCCTGGATACACGACCGGCAGAATGCGCCCCGTCGTTCTACCTGTGATGCTACCCTCGTTATCCGCCCCGAGATATCGGCTATCGACTCTACTTTTCGGCGATATAGGGATGATTTCGTGTGTAGCATCATTGCTCTGCCTCTCTTGGAGCAATCTACCAGAAGAACAATCGATAATTGCTGAGAACAGCCTGAGAAGCAAATGTGAACCTTCTCACGTGAATCTTACGATTAGGACACCGGTAGCCAGGATAATCGTTCGGTAAGAACCGGTTCATCTGGGTGTAAGAATCACGCTTCGTGAGCAGTAGGCGTCAACCTAAAGACGCATAGTTCAGGTGCAAGATTCGCCCGCTCTCATCCTTCACCGCAGAAAATATCGGGTGGCCACCCTATTGGTTGTGAGAAGACACCTCTCTACGCTGGCAGCAGAACCAGAATGAGTAGTAGTTATCCGTAACCATTGTTAGGAGCCACCATGGATCTTCGCTTCTCCCTCATCGGGCTCATCATCGGTTTCCTGATCGGCTTGACCGGCATGGGCGGTGGGGCCCTCATGACTCCGGTCATGATTCTGGTCATGGGCGTGAAACCGATCATCGCGGTTGGCACCGACCTCGCCTACGGCGCGATCACCAAGATCGTCGGCGGGGCGACTCACCTGCGTGGTGGTACAGTCCACCGCCGCACCGCCTTCCTTCTCGCGCTCGGCAGCGTGCCCGCCTCAATCCTGGGCGTCGGGCTGACCACGCGCATTCGGCAGGCCGATCCTCAGCTCGTAAACAATCTCCTCGTTCACGCCATCGCCTGGGTGCTGATCCTGGTAGCGGCGCTGATGATCGCACGGCCACTGCTGACGAAGCTGGCAACTCGGGGAACAGTACAGTCCCCCACCGACTGGCGGGATGATCTCTACTCTTTTGCCGGCCGGTATCCCTGGCTTCTTCCCATCATTGGCGCAGTCGTTGGATTCCTGGTCGGCCTGACCTCGGTCGGGAGTGGCACGTTGATCATCGTCGGCCTCCTCTTCCTGTACCCACGCTGGCAGTCCAGGGAGCTGGTTGGGACCGACGTGTTCCACGCCGCGCTGCTCGTGAGCGCTGCCAGCGCGGCCCAGTTCGCGGCGGGCAATGTCAATGTCGGGATGGTTCTCTCGTTGCTGGTCGGCTCTGTTCCGGGGGTTCTTCTGGGCAGCAGGCTGGCAGTTGCATTCCCGGAACGGTTCCTGCGCTTCAGTCTGGCCGGCGTTCTCCTGGTCTCAGGAGCCAAGATGCTGTGAGCGGCGCGGGTTCCCTCCCGCCGCCGTACCGGAGTCAGCTGGGCTTGCGGGCGACGACTCGCTCGACAAGGCCCAGCTTTCTGCGCTCCAGCGCAAGAATCTCGAACCCTGCCGCCTTCAAGAGCTCCAGCGGCTCGCGCAGCAGGTGGTCTCCCTCCACCCGCACGAAGTGGGAGTCCAGGGCACGCTGCACGAGGCGGACGGGCCGAAGGGGACTCCGGACATGCTCGAGGAGAAGGAAAAGCCCACCTGGCCGCAAGATCCTTCGCACTTCCTGAACCGCCTTCCGGTCGTCGGGAATTGTGCAGAGAGAGAGGGTACAGACCACAGTGTCATAGCTGCCATATGGGAAAGGGAGCTCCTCGGCGTCTCCCAGCTGCAAGTCGACGCCAACGCCAAGTGTGGCGGCGCGCGCCGCCGCCAGCTGGAGCATGGCAGGGCTCACGTCGAGGCCGGTCAGCTTCACGTTTGCCGGGTAGTACGGGAGGTTACGCCCCGTCCCGATGGCAATCTCCAGCACGTCGCCGCGAGCCTGCCAACAGACCCACTCCCGTCCACCGGCGAAGAGGAGCCGCTCGTTAAAGCTCATCAGGCGATCGTAGTTGGGCGCGAGCCGATCCATGATTGCCCGGACACGTGCGGTTTCCGATTGTGTGGATGCGTGCAAATCGATCACCTCGAGGCTCGAGCTGACGAAAGAACCCGGATCGCTCTGTCTAATCATCGCCCGAGATCGAGATGGATGGTGCTTGTCCCGAGGCGACTGACCCACCGCCCGTACCTTGCGACTGCGATGAGCTTCCCACGTGCGCCTGGCTCAGCACCGCCTGAAGCGACTGGATGTATGCCTGGCTGGTCAGGGTCGCGCCCGATATCGTGTTGATCTGGGCGCTCTGCGCCTGGAGCGTCTCGCTACGCAGCAGGGGCACGGCCTGCTGGTTGATGGACGCCGACCGTGGATTATCCTGCGGAGCCGAAATGACGACATCGGCGATCTTGTTCCCGGTGATGGTTATGGTCGCCTGCACGCCGCCGAATGGGTCGCTGACCACCGGTCCCTGGTAGGTATGAGTGCCGGCAGGGGAGGAAGGCGGCGTGCCGCTACCGCGGGATGAGCTCGTGGGTGGTGCGGCTGCTACCGGGGCGGATGGCTGCACAGCTGCCATGCCCCCGCCTGGAACGTGAGTGAGGATCTCTACGGTGGTGACCACCGGGATGCCGGCCGCCCCGGCCATGATGAGTGCCGGAACGACCTGCTGTAGCGTGGTTCGTTTCATTGTTGGTTGCTCCTGGCCGGTCAGCGCATTGCCTGACCGGCGTGAAACTCTTCATCAGTACGCGAATGCATCGGAGTGGACGTTGTGCTCCGGTACCCCGGCACGCTGGAGGCTGGTTCGCACTGCCTGCATCATGGAAGGTGGGCCGCAGAGGTAGATCGCGCGCCGCGCGATGTCGGGGACCAGCCGGCGGAGGTGCTGCGCCGACAGCAGTGGTTCGTTGCCGGCTACGTGGCGGCCGCCAATCACGTAGTGAATCGAGATGCCCCGGGCGCGAGCCAGTGTGTCGAGCTCGTCACGGAAGATCAGATCTTCCTCACGACGCGCCCGGTAGATCAGTGTGAGATCTCCCGACATTTCCTCGAGCAGCGCGCGGATTGGTGTGATGCCAACCCCGCCTGCAATCAACGCCACACGCTCGCTCGCGCGAGCTTCGTCGGTAAAGGAGCCAAACGGGCCCTCAACGATCACCCGCGTCCCCAGCTTGATGGTGCTGAGGCGCTGGCTGAAGTCGCCAAGATCCTTGACCGTGATGCGAAGGGACTTCCCGTTCGGCGCCGCGGAGAGGGAGAAGGGATGCGCTTCCTGCCAGCGCTCCCAATCCAGGAACCGCCAGAGAAAGAACTGCCCGGCGCGAACGTTGAGCCAGTCGAGATGGTGACCGCTGATGCGGAGCGAGACCACACCCGGCGCCTCCTCGGTCACCTCGACCACCCGCAGACGGTGCCACAGATTGCGGAGGAGCGGCTGGCCAAACCGAAAGAGGACGATCAGCTGCAAGGTCGAGACGTACAGCGCCGTCCAGAAGGCTGCGGCCAGAGGGTTCGTGATGAAGTTCTGGCCTGTCGGGATCTGGTGGAACCAGGTGAGCGCGACGGCGCTGTAGGCCATCAGATGTACCAGGAACCAGGTCTGGTAGCCCAGTCGCCGCCGCACGGCGACGATCGAGGTTATCACTACCAGGATCAGCAGGATGGTCCCGATCAGAGCGGCGGCGACGCCGCGATAGGCGTGGAAAAACGACAGGAACTGTGCGGGGATCGAGAGGCGATCCATGAGGGCGTATCCTGCAGTGATGAAGCCCACGTGGGCCAGGATCAAGGCGAGCGTGAGCTTCCCGTTGATCTTGTGCCAGGTGGTGAGTCGGTCGAAGCTCGCTATCCTCTCCAGAAAGGGCAGGCGCGCCAGGAGCAGTAGCTGGATCAGCAGGGCGTAGGTAGCGAACAAACCCGTGATCCGGCCGATGCTCGTCAACCCGGTAGCCAGGTCGTGCACTCCGGTGATGCCGCCGCCGCGGAGCCAGATGCCCACGATTACCGCCAGAGAGCCCAGAGCAGTCAGGCGGACGATCCAGGCGATCAAGGTGCGCAACTGCCGGCGCAGTGCGGGCCACGGACGAGTGGCTCCTCCCGCGTGGCGATTGGAGCGAGAGGAGGTGATTACCGGGGCCACTCCTGCCCGGGGTCCGCGCCGTGCTCTCTTGAGGTCGAGAGCCCTTGCATCGTAGCTCATGGTGTCGTGTCGTGCGGACGGCGCTCCAGCTGGTACGCCGCAGCGGTGTTCCGCGTGAATCCTTTCGTTGGACGTACACTTTGAGCCTACGCGGACGAGATGACAGATCCGTGTGACCGAGGTGAAGGTTTGTTCATTGAGGGCGCCCTAGTCGTCGCCGCGCTCTCGCCGTCCGTTGTACTCGCTCGCTCAGCCAGATCGCGGCCATGAGGTACGCTGCGACGATACCGAGCGCCCTCCAGAGGGGGCGGTAGTGGCTGGCACAGGGCACCATGATCTCATTGAGCCCGAACGCCATGAACGGGTCGAGCCAGACTGCCATGGTGTGCAGCCCGGTGAAGGTGAGTGCCAGGAGAGTGACATAACGATGGAGATCGTTCGTCGCCCCGCGTGGCCACCAGGGGCTCTCCAGCGCAGGCTGAGCGCCAGGCCGAGAGCGATAGAACCGACGAGTAACACGTAAGCGACGAACCCTCCGGCTCGCGCTGTGTCCCAGGTAACCGTCTGTGAGACGCTCATCGCTGGATGTCTTGCCAGCATTCGGCGCCGGCTGCGGTCCATGCTCCAATCCGCCTGCTCTCTCCCCTAGTCAGCTTCGTAGACCCGGAGATATCATGCTCGGATAAGAAGGCTCCGTCTCGTGCCGGGCCGAGCAGGAACCACCGGGGCCCATGACGGGTCCTGCGCCGCCACCCGGTCCGACTGCTGCCCCGGTGCGTGACCTACCGACGAGCATGGGAAGGCTACCATGAGTGTAGACAGCGAACCACGATGCAGGAGGGAACTGGCGATGCGTGACTTTGAGCGCTCCACGACCGTGGCCATCGGCCCTGACGAGGCGTATCGGTTTCTCGCCGAGCCGGCGAACCTCCCCCGATACGTGGCGACGATGACCCGCGCCCAGCCGGAGGAAGGTGACCGACTTTGGGTGGCGGCGGAGGTTCAGGGGCGACATGAGGAAGGGAACGTTCGCTTCCATGCCGATGTATCCCGGCGTCGCCTTGAGTGGGGTGCCGGCGGCCCAGCACAGTATGGAGGATGGCTCCAGGTTGCAGCGGGAGACGGAGGTGCGTCGGTGACCATCCACCTGCATGTAGAGCACGACGAAGACGAGGCGGAGATCAACCGGGCACTGGACGAGACAGTCACGAATATAAATCGTCTACTGAGCACGACCTAGCGGCGGTCGGATGGAGCCATCTCCGTCTGGTGCGCCGCATCCCGCGGCCTGAGATGACCGCGCTCCAGCCCGTACACGGCATCCGTGTACGGGCACAGGTCCGGACGGTGAGTGATAACGATCACACCACGCCCCTCGGTTGCCGTGAAGAGCGTGTCCATCACCGAGCGTGCCGTGGCTTCGTCGAGTCCTTCCGTCGGCTCATCCGCAATCAGGAAGGGAAAACCGGCCAGGAGCGCGCGCGCCAGGGCAATGCGGCGGCGTTGCCCACCGGAGACGGCGACGCCGCGCTCGCCGACTTCCGTATTCCAGCCGTCGGGTAGCTCCGCGATCCAATCCCCGAGCTGCGCCCGGTCGATGGCGTCGCGCAGTTCGTCATCGGAGGCCCCGGGGCGAGCCAGCAAGACATTGTCACGAATCGTGCCGGCGAAGAGGTGGGCATGCTGCGTGGCGGCGCCAATTGATTGCCGGACATACGACTCAGTCAGATTGCCGATGTCAACACCGTCCAGCGTGATGATTCCCCGGTCCGGCGAGAGGAAGCGAAGGAGGAGCGTCGCCAGTGTGGTCTTTCCCGCACCGCTACGACCGGTAATCACGACGCGGTCGCCCATCTCCACCCGCAGCGATACGCTATCCAGGACGCGGGGTGACGCGTCGTCGTAACCAAAGCAAAGGTCTGAGATCTCCAGCCGGCACGGGAGCTGCACCGGCTGGGTTGCACCGCCTGCAGCGACCGGGTACGGGCGATGTGACAGTGCACCCAGACGGCGGGCGGCGGCGAGACCACGCTCCCACGCGGCAACAGCGCCGGGCAGCGCAAAAGTACACTCGGCCGCTGCCATGCCGGCGAACACCAGCACGCCGACCTGCAAGGGGTTGAGGCCGTTGCTCAGCAGGGTGATGGTCACCGCTCCCAGGAGCGCTGCGATCATGCCGGGTAATGCTGTCTGCACGCCGATGCCGGACGCGCTCCGCCTCGCGCGGCGTGCCACCAACCCCGCTCGCCGGCGCTCGGTCGCCTCGATCGTCGAGGCCGCGTCGTGGGCCACGCCGAGTGCAACGAGATCCGAGAGTCCCTGGAAGTAGTCGACGGTCGCCGCGGTGATTTTGCCGCGCAGCCCGATCTCCTGATGGGCTGCTTCACCACGGGTGCGCGCCGCCATCATGACCAGCAGAGACGCTGCCAGGAGCGTCAGTAACAATGTCAGGCCGGCGAGTGGTAGAAGAATTGCCGCGGCCACCGACACGATGAGAAGCGTAAGGGCGCTCACGCATACCGGTGTGAACCCGCGCACGAACCATTCCTGCATCGTGTCGACGTCTGCCGCGATCCTCGCCAGCAATTCGCCGCGCCCGAGATCGGAGAGGCCGGCAGGCACCACAGGCACCAAAGGAATGATGGTGCGGTAGATGTCGGCACGCATGGCGCCGAGAAGCCGGAAGCTTGCGTCGTGCGATAGGTAACGATCGGCATAGCGAAACGGCCCGCGCGCGATGCCGAAGAGGCGGACGGCGACGATGGCCACCATCAGGGACAGGATGGGCGGCCGCTGCGACGCTCGCTCGATCAGGTAGGCCGAAACCGCGAGCAGACCGACCGACGAAAGAATCGTGAGTAC
>DATGJB010000105.1:0-23685 GCA_035295425.1 Chloroflexota bacterium
GACCAACGACACCTTTGGCGCTACGTCAGTGCTGACCACCGACAGCAATGCCTCGAGCTTCCTGGAGATGCTGGGCGGGACCGACACCTACAGCACGGGTGCCGCGATCACCGGGACCGGCGTGTATCTGGACGGCTCGACCTTGAGTGGCTCGGGAAAGGACATTTCCGACTCGGGCAAGAAGAAGAAGTCGTCGATCCTGGCCGTGTACGGGGCGCTGAACTGGACGGGCGGTACCTTCGGCACGAACGGCACGACCGTGATCGAGCCGAGCGGGACGCTGTCGATCACGAGCGGGGCCACCGTGTCGATGTCGAACTCTGGCTCGCACCTCTTGAATGACGGCACGGTGAACTGGACGGCAGGGACATTCTGCGTGAACGGTGGCGCGCTGCTGGAGAATGCGGCGCAGTTCAACGTGGGCAACAACCTCACCATGGAGGGCTGCTCCGGCAACGGCACCTTCCAGAACGATGCTGCCGGACTCGTGCTGAGGAACAGCGGAAGCAACAACACCGACATCGATACCCCCTTCACCAACAGCGGCGTGGTCCGAGCGGTCAACGGCACCGGCTTGCGACTGTTCGGGCTTACCAACGCATCGGGTGGGAAGCTGACCGGTGGGACATACGACGCGGAGTCCGGCAGCGTGATCGTCCTTCCCGGCACATTGACGACCGACGCCGCGACGATGATCATAGGCGCGGGCGGCAGCGACTTTGTCAATCAGGCAAACAACCAGGGCATCGAGAACAGCCTGACCGCGATCTCCGCCGGCAGCAGCCTGACGCTGAACCGCTCGTTCACGTCATCAGTCTCGGGGCTCGCGAATAGCGGCACGCTCAGCCTCTGTGCCTCATGCGCTCTGACGCTGAGCAGCGGCACCTTCAGCCAGGTGGCGGGTGGGACGCTGTCGCTGGCGGTTGCGGGCACAGGCTCCGGTGCGTTCAGCAGCATCGGCGCCAGCTCCTCGTCGATAGCGGGCGCGCTCAGCGTGCTCAATGCCGGTGGCTTCATCCCTTCATCCGGGCAGATGGTACAGCCCATCGCGGCGGGCGCCAGCGGCGGCTTCAGCAACAGCTCCAGCAACGACTGGAACGACGCGGTGAGCGCCGGCGCGCTGACACTGACGGCCAAGACACCGGCACCCGCTCCAACTATTTCGTCGGTGTCGCCCGGAGCGCTGGGACAGGGGGCGACCGCGCAGAAGGTGACGATCAACGGGAACAACTTCACGACCGGAGCGACCGTCACATTCTCGACTCCGGGCGTAACGGCAACCGCGGTCTCGGTGACGTCCACCAAGATCACGGCCACCGTCAACGTGGCTCTGGGAGCAACACCGGGCGCCGGCACCGTGACAGTGACCAATCCGGATGGCGATACCGTGTCGTCGGCATTCTCCGTGGACGCCGGGCCACAGGTGAGCTCGATTAGCCCCACGACGATCAAGCCCGGCTCGACCGAGAGCATCGTCCTGACGGGCAGTAACTTCGCCGCCGGCGACAAGGTGACTCTCTCCGGAAAAGGACTGACGGTGAAGAGTACCACGGTGAACGGTCCGACGCAGATCACCATCTCTGTGACCGCGACGTCCAAGGCCAAGCTTGGAAATAGCAACGTGACCGTGACTGCAACCGACGGAGGCACGGGCACCTGCTACGCCTGTCTGACGATTCTTTAGGCGCTCCACAGAGGTGAGCAGCGCGCGGCCCGGATCCGCCGGATCCGGGCCGCGCGGCACTCCCGGCCCGGGCACGAACCGCGCCGCACTCACGATCGACGCTCGCGCGCCGAGCAGCCTGGATGCGAGGAAGGTCGGGCATATAGCTCCGGTGGACTGCGTCGCGGACAATCTGCATTGACGCAGCGACCTCCAGACGGGCTGCCGGAACGTGCCCGTGGTAGGCGAGCGGGAGCAACGTCACCTCCATCGGCGCCTGAACTCGGGGCAGGGGGAGCGAGGCGTCTGGCGCCACTATGTACGGATCGTGCCCGGGCGGCCGGCGCCGCCATTCCTGCTTGACGTTTGAGATATCTGCGTGTACCATGCTCCTCGAGAGAGGCGGTGGGGGGGAACATGCGCGTGGGGACGGAAGCAAGGCTCCGCGTTCAGGTACTCGGGGATTTCCGGCTGTGAGTGGATGAGAAGCTGCTTCAGCAGGCACTGCCGGCGCGCCTCCAGGAGTTGATTGCCTACCTCGCGATGCATGCCGGTGCGCCGGTGTCTCGCCTTTACCTGGCATCAATCTTCTGGCCGGAAGCCGGCGAGGATCAGGCCTTCGGAAACCTGCGCAAGACCCTGCACGATCTGCGTCGCGCGCTCCCGGCGGTGGACTGCTATCTCCAGGCTGACCGCAGGCACGTGCTGTGGCGCGTGGATGTGCCGTTCCGGCTCGATGCCGCCGAGCTGGAGGCGCTGGCGGCGCGGGATGACGCGGCGAGTATCGCGAGCGCCGCCGCCCTCTATACGGGCGATTTCCTGCCGGCGTGCTGGGACGATTGGGCCCTGACGGAACGCGAGCGCCTGCGGCAGGTTCTGGTCGACGTGCTGGGACGCGGCATCGAGCGGGCCGAGCACGGGCGCGACTATCACCGAGCTATCGAGTACGCCAGGCGTCTCGTGGAACAGGAGCCGCTGCAGGAAGTGACGTACCGCAAGTTGATGCGGTTGTACGCGCTCACCGGTGACACCGCCCGAGCGGTGGCAGCCTATCACCGCTGCGCCACGACACTCGAACGGGAGCTGGGTGTCGAGCCGGGTGCCGCGACCCGCGAGGCGTACGAGCTGCTGCTCCGCCAGCCTCTGTCCGCACGCTCCGGCCTGGTGCGGACGCCGCTGGCCGGCCGCACTGTCGAGTGGTCGCAGCTCGCCGAGGCGTGGCGGAAGGCGGCCACAGGACCGGCCCGGGCAGTGCTACTGATAGGCGACCCGGGAATCGGCAAGTCGCGCTTGCTCGAGGAGCTCATCGCCTGGGCGCAGCGCCTGGGCGTTGCAACTCTCGCCACCCGCTGCTACGAGGCCGAGACGTCGCTGAGCTACGGCCCGGTGAGCGCACTCCTCCGCTCGGCTCCCCTCCCGACGCTCGATCGGACGACGCTGGCCGAGATCGGGAGACTCGTGCCGGAAGTGTTCACCGGCCACGCCGACGTCGACCGGGGCGCGGCGCTCTCGGAACCCTGGCAGAAGTCACGATTTCTCACCGCGCTGGCAGACGCCGTCGCGGGCCACGCGCCGGCGATGGTGGTCGTGGACGACGTGCAGTGGATCGACGCCGAGTCGCTCGAATGGCTGCACTTCCTCATCCGTTATCGCACGCCAGCGCTCCTGGTGACGCTTGCCGCGCGCCCGGAAGGCAAGCTCGGCGACGACCGACGCGCCGCCTTCTGGCACGACCTGCGCGCCGATGCGCTCCTGGACGAGATTGGGCTCGCTCCGCTCGACGCGCCCGCGACGGCGGCGCTGGCACGAAGCGTGTCGGGCACTGACGACGCAGGGCTGGACGACGACCAGCTCCGCCGCTTGCACCTCGACAGCGAAGGGAACCCGTTCTTCCTGCTCGAGATCCTGCGCGCCGGAGCCGCCGGCGCCGCAATGCCGCGTTCGGTGCGGGCGGCGCTCGAAGCCCGCTTCGCGGGTCTGACTGAGGATGCGCTCGAGCTCGCCCGCACCGCGGCCGCGATCGGCCGCGACTTCTCCCTGCCTGTCCTGGCGGCGGTGTGGCCGCGAAGTGAAGAGTCGCTGGTGCGCGGTCTCGACGAGCTCTGGCGGACCCGGATCGTGCGCGAGCGGGGCATCGACTGCTACGATTTCACGCACGATAAGCTCCGGCAGGCTGCCTACGACGGACTGGGGAGTGCGCACCGCCGGTTGATCCATCGACGAATCGGCGAAGCGCTGGAAGCGATCGACGGGTCGCGACCCGGGGCCGGCGGCGAGATTGCCCGACATTTCGAAAATTGCGGGCTGACCGACCGGGCGGCCGGGTACTACGTCCGGGCCGCCGACGCGGCGCGGCTTATCTATGCGAACCGCGAAGCGATCGACCTGTACCGGCGAGCGCTGGCTCTCTCACCCGCGGCCCGCACGCCGGCAACGCTGCTCAATCTGGGCGATGTGCTGCGAACCGCGGGCGACTTCGCCCAGGCCGGGGAGGTCTATCGGGAGGGAATCGTACTGGCCCGTGAAGCAAAAGACCCTCGGAACGAAGCGCGCCTCCGCCATGGACTGGGCAACGTGCTGAAAGTCGCGGCCGCGCTGGACGATTCGCGGCGGGAGTTCCGGAGTGCAGCCGCGATGTTCGCACAGCTTGGCTCGGGCGCCGAGATGGGCAGCGCGCTTGCCCAGGTCGCGATTGTCGAGACACTGCGAGGGGAGTACGGCGAGGCCGAGCGGCTGCTCGACGAGGCGCTTCCCCTCGCCGAAGCGTCCGGTGACCCGGCGGCCCGGCTTCTGGTCCGGCGCGCCTTTTCCCACCTTTTCTTCAACCGACGGCAGCCGGAGAAGATGGAGGAGCATGCCAGGCGCGAGCTGCAGCTCGCGCTGGCGGGTGGCGAGCTGCGACACGAGGGGCTGACGCTGTGCGACATCGGGCTGGCTCAGGCGGACCGGGGGGAATATCTCAGCGCCATCGATTCGCTGGCGCGCTCGCTTGGTGTGCTGCAACGGATCGGGTACTCGTCGGGAACGGCGGTCACGGCGGCAGGGTTGGGCGAAGTGTACCGGCAGCTGGGCGAGGCCGAGATAGCGCGGCGCTGCGTCCTGGCGGCAGCCGATGTAGCGGCGGCGATCGGCAACCTTTCCCAGCACCATGCCCTCGAGGCGCTGCTCGGACATATGGCTGCGGAAGCGGGCAGGTTTGCCGAGGCCGAACGCCTGATTGCGCCGGCCGTGGATTTTCTGGATGCGAACCGACAGCGGTTCGCGCTGTGCGAGGCGCTGTACTTCCTCGCCGACCTGCGCGAGCGCCAGGGTAGGGCGGAGGAAGCCCATGCCCTCGCGAACCGCGCGCAAGGGGCGGCGGCCGGGCTGCCGCGCCCCGATGTGTTGTTCCGCGCCGAACTGATGCGTACCAGGCTGGCGCCGACCCTGGGTGCTGTAACCCCGGCGGAAGCGGCGCGACGTCTCGAGCTGATGCTCAACGAGTGTCCCGAACCCGGGCACCGGGCCGCGATCCACTACGAGCTATGGCGGCTGTGCCGCGAGCGGGCCGAGGATCGTGCCGAAGCGGCACGACTGTACCGCCAGCTGTACAGCGTCGGGCCGGGCCAGCTGTTCCGCGATCGGTACCACGAGCTGACCGCGGAGACTCTGCCTGCAGTCTCGGTCCCGCCACCTCCCGAGCCGGTCCGCCGCCTGGTCGGGGCCGAATTGCCGCGGTCAGGGGAAGCGCCGGCGACCAGACTCGACTGAGGCGCGCCACGTGGTAACGCTACGCTAACGGAATCCCCTGTAGTGTGTCGCCGGGGCGATGAACAGGATCGCATCGACCGCAGCAACCGGGGTGACCAAAGGCGTGAGAAGGGGGAGAACGATGAGGAAATTGGGCGTCGTCGCGCCAATCCCGGGCCCCTCTCTCGCGATCCTGACCGGAAATGGAGAAGTCGTAGCAGCGGGCCGACCTGGGCTGCGCTCGACGATCCCACGGCCGGAACCGGCTCGGGCCAGGGAACGGAGCCCCACGATATCAACACCAAAGGAGCCCTTGCCGTCTACTACTGCCACGCCAGCGACCGCCTGCACGGTTTCGAGTAACAGAACGGCATGCGCACCACGGATTCCGCAGTGACTACCGACACGAAGGCGAAAGGAGAGTCTACATGACAGTGGGAGTGCTCTGGAAAGGGAAGCGAAGAGGGCGAGTGCCGCTGCCGGGAAAGGGTGCGCTACTTATCGGGTCGGCGTTTCTCTCACTCATGATGGTGGAGAGTGCGTGGGGCTTCACGGGAATATCGCCGCCGTTTACGAAGGCGAAGGATCTCGTGACCAATCCGCCGACCTGCAATCGCGGCTTCGGCGAAGTAAGTCTGTTGGGCGGAGTGTCGGACGCGACGCACCTCTACTTCGACGACTACTGCAACGACACGACCTACCGGTTCGGGCTGAAGGGCGGACCGATCGCAAAGGCGCAGCTCGCAATCGCAAACGGTCTCAACCTGGGTCTGGCGATCTCGAATGGCTCCTACTTCGGTCTCGCGGACATCAGCTCGAGCATTCCATCGGGCCTGTACGCGTTTAACCCCAATACCCTGGTACTCGGTCCCCTGCTGGTTCCGAACAGTTCGTTTGGAGGCGGCTACCTGGCCGGCATCACCGCCGATCCGCTCAGCTCGGACCTGTATGTGTCGTCGGGGGTGGGCATTTATCGTGTGCAGAATCCCCTGGGAACACCGATCGTGACGCAGTTCGCGGCAGGCAGCTTCGACGGGCTTGCCTTCAAGAGGGACGGGTCGGTGTTGTACGCGGCCGCACCACAAGGGGTTGCGGCGTTCGATCGCAACGGAAACTTGCTGTTCGGCGTGCCGATCAGCGGAGGACCGGATGGCATCGCCGTGGCCCCGCACGGAAAAAAGGCGCACGGGCTGAATGTGTCCGACAACGTCTTCGTCAATACAAATTCCGGGAACGTGGTACGGATAGATGTCAACAACGGTAACGCCGTATCTACCGTCGCCACGGGCGGCACGCGAGGGGACTTCGTGTTCGTCGATGCCAAAGGGTTCCTGGATGTCTCGCAGAGCGACCGCTACGTGAGACTGTATCCGAATTTCTTCAAGTGATGCATGCCGGTGAAAGAACTGTCCAGGCGCAGCGGCTGGTGTCACTCCGGCTCGCTGCCGGCGGAGGGCGCCTGCGACATGAGCGATGCCGGCGCACACGGGCTCCCGAAACACGCATCGTTCAGATGGTGGAGCGGTGACACGAAGGTGAAGCAATGGGACACCTGCGAACGGTAGCAGAAGCCCATGCCTTCAGCTTGCGGCTCTGGCGTGAGTATGTCGGAGCCGGCACACTGGAGTGGCGCGGCCGCCTTCAGTACCTTCCCACCGGCGAGTCGATGTACTTTCGCGACTGGGAGACGCTGGTCTCGCAGCTGCGGGCGCTGCTGGCGGGAGCGGATGGATGGGCCGCCGGCCCCGAGTACGGTGGTGCGCACGCTCCCGCGGATTCAAAGGATGGATCCGGCGCGCTCGAGGGCCCAGGCGAGTGAACCGGTGAGTCGAGAGAGTACAGCTCCGTCTCAGCGTGGACACGTCCCGGACGCTGGAGTGCCCTGAGCGTCTTGGGCCAGCCCGCATATCGATAACGCCCATCCTTCACGACCTCCCGATCCGCTCCCGCGGATTGGGAGGTCGCATTTAGTCCTGAGAACGGGAGGCGCAAACCGAGTGTGATTTCGGCATGGCGCGTGTGTCTCCACGTTGACGTTTCGCCGGAATGGCTGCGGCTCGCTCCGCCAATTCACGCAAGCGGAGGAAGCGTTGGAGGAGATTGGGGCAGTGGGACCACTGAGGAGTTGATCGAGCAGGGAGTGCGGGCGGTGGTCGCGGACTGATGGTGGGTGTTGAATTGCTCCCCGCCGCCCCGTAATTCGCGGGTATCGCGTCCGCGCCAGTGCCGGGGAGACGGCCGTCACCACTCCCGGAATCGCGCTGGGGTCCCTGGTCGGCAACGCCCGGTAACGGTTTGGTAACGCCTCATCCAGTACCATCGCGATCGGTAGAGGGGTTCTGGTGCTTTCACACCGTTCACAGGAGAGCAATCATGAAACGCATTCGCTTCCTCGCTCGCATCGTCGCCCTGGCGGGCATCACCTCGGGGACGGCGCACTCCGGGGTCCTGCAAGGTAGCTGGTCGAACGGGGCGCCAATGCCAGTCGCCAACAATGGCGCGGGTTCAGCCACCATCAGCGGACTGACGTATGTCGTCGGCGGGTGTGCCGACTGGGCCTGCAACTCCCCGCTACAGGCGACCCTGGCGTATAACGCGGGGAGCGACACCTGGACGCCAGAGTCAGACATGCCCACGGCGAGAGGCAACTTTGGAGTTGCGGTGGCCGGTGGGCTGCTCTACGCCATGGGCGGCGTGACGAGCAGCAGCTCGTGGACCTCGGCGAACGAGGCATACAATCCCTCGAGCAATTCATGGGCGGCCCTGGCCCCGGTACCCACGGCTCGCTACGGCCCTGCCGCGGTCACCGGCTCGAATGGACTCATCTACCTCTTCGGCGGCAATGGGGGCAGTGGCCCGCTCAGTCTCGTCGAGGCCTACAACCCGAGCACCGACTCATGGACCTGCTCGAAAGGGGACACGGCGCCAGGGTGTGCCGCGCAGAGCCTTGCCCCCATTCCGGAAGGCTCCGAAGGTGGGGCTGCTTTCGCCGCCAAGTCGACCATTTACCTGGTCGTCGGCGCATCCGCGCCCGGTCACTTGAGCGGGGACGTGCTGGCTTACAGCGTCAAGACCGGGAAGTGGAAGAAACATCCGGTGACGTCAGTGCCCACCCCTCGCTACTTCTTCGGCGCGGCCTTCACCACGGGCAAGGCCGGAATGCTGTATGTCATCGGAGGCGCAAGCGCCCCCGGAGGGAGTGTTCTCAGTAGTGCCAATGAAGCGTACAGCTTCAAGACCAAGTCCTGGACGACGGAAGCGCCGCTCCCGACAGCAGTTGTTGGACCTGCCTCGGCGGTAACGACCAAGCGCGCCATCCAGATCGCGGGTGGAGCCGATGCCAACCAAAACAGCACCGCGCTCAATCAGCTCTTCACACCGTGAGCAAGCAGCATGGGCGGAGCCGCCGATGACGGCGATCCTGTCGTACGGGCCGGCATTCTCGCTGCGCGTCTGGGCGGAGAAACTAGGCGACGAGGAGATCGAGGTTCGGGCGAAGGTACGGCACCTGCCGGACGTCGAAACGCGCTACGTCCGGGAGTGGGAGGGGTTGCCCACGTTCCTGCGGTCGAAGCTTGATGTCGGTGATTTAAGCGGCGCGGTGTCGTGGGGGCATCCGTGACCTCAAGCTTGCAGGTGACGTAGACCCGCGAGCTCGGGGTCGGGCTGGAGAGCCGCGACACCGGCTCCAGCCCATCCATCGGAACCTCCCGGGAACCGCGAACTGGCGGTTCCCGGGAGGTTCGCATTTCCGGCCCACATGGGGATTGACTTCTGGAACATTCGACCTAATATCAAGGAGAAGAAAACCTTTGTAACCGCTCCATAGGACTTCGAGGCCAGCACATGCACGAGACCGGCACGGACGCCTATCCCGACATCACGACGCGGCTCGCCGAGATGGAGACCAAGCTGACGGCGGCGTTCAACGCCGGCATGGCGACGCTTCACCAGCTGATCTCGACCGCACTTCTGGAGCAGGAGCGGCGGAACTCGACGTTCGCCACGCGCGACGCGGTCGAGGATTGCGCGCGCAAGGTAGCTGGTCTCGACACGGTTGTTTCGTCCGCCATGAGGCGCTTCGGCGAGCTCGACAGGGAGCTGGCGGCGCTCAACCAGCGGCTCCAGGACCGCTCCCTCTCCTACGTCAAGGCAGCCACCGCCTTCCTCGCTTCCCTCCTCGCCCTCGTCCTCACCGCCATCGTCACCTATGACCTGTCCTCCCACGCCCCGATCATCCAGCACGTGGCCCACTGATGTTCATGATCCCGGCCACCATCCGCGACTACAACGGCGCCACCGATACCGCCTCCCTCGAGCTCATCGGCATCGGCATCCTCGATTCATGGCTCGATAACGTCAAGATCGACGCCTCCCTCAATCGCGCCCTCATTACCCACGGCGCCCTCGTCACCGTCTCTACCCCCGATCCCCATCGCGTCTGCGAGGCCACCGTCACCGCCGTCGCCGCCTCACCCGCCGTCACCACCAACTACTCCGGCTCAACCCAGATCCTCCTCACCGGCCGCGGCTACGTCCTCACCAACAACGTCGGCGTCGGCTCAAGCACCTTCAACTTCGGCCATACCTTCGCCTCAACCACCAACCTCCTCGTCACCGTCCAGGCCGACTTCGGCTACGCCTCATCCATCGCCGGCGTCTCTACCACCGGCTGCACCGTCACCCTCTCCGGCTGTCCGCCCAATCAATACGTCTACTTCTCCTGGTCCGTCCAGGGCGATCAATAGGGGGCTCTTCCCATGGCCAATCCCGACTACCAGGCGCTCGGCTCCGAATCACCCGAGCTCCATGCCGCCACCGAGGACCGTAAGGGCTGGGCCGGCGACCCCGCCATCTCCCTCGGCGCCGAGCAGATCTCTCACCACCAGTCCTTCTGGAACGATCGCGCCAATATGCACGATCTCGGCGCCGGCACCCACGCCAGCTACGCCGCCGACTTCTTCGAGCCGGGCAGGGATGGAGCCGATACCGACATCCCGACCATGGCAGGGCACGTCGAGACCCCCGCCGCCGGCCTCCAGGTCACGCCCTATGCCGGCTACTCCGGCGACGGCATCATCCCCGCCGACGACGCAGCCGCCGAGCAGTCAGGCAATGCCGGTATCGCCGGCAACGCCATGAGTGGGGCTAACCCCTTCGCCGGCATGGCCCCATCCGATCGGCTCCCGGACGTCGGCTGATGGCACACCAGCTCAGCCCCGCTCGCGATTGCCAGGGCCGAACCATCGAGGCCGGCGACGTCGTCGAGGTCACCAAGCCCGACGGCCGCACCGTCAACGTCGTCGTCGAAGCCGCCGTCCAGCTGCACGATACCGTCTGGATCAAGGGCACCGCGCACTTTCAGCAGCCCCAGCGCGACGTCTTCATCATCGGTAAACCCCCAGCCCCCAAGGAGCAACCATGACCCACGTCGATAAGAAGGGCCAGCCCATCGAGCCGGGAGACCACGTCTCGTTCGTCCACTTCGGCGAGGCCCACACCGCGAAGATCGACCGGCTCTCCCACGAGCTCGCCGGCATCCCCACCGTCCACGCCCACGTCCAGGTCGCCGTCCCCGCCGCCAGCACAACCAAAAAGGAGCCGGCCGTGGCCGAGAAGCACGAAGCCGAGAAGCCCGAGGAGCGCAAGCCGGAGCCCCGGCCGGAGCCCGCCAAGAAAGCCGAGCCCCACAAGCGGCCCACGCATACCACCCGCAAGGAGACGAAGTAAATGGCAGTCACCGAACAGCAAGGCCAGACCTCAGGCGGTCCCTACGGCGCCGAGATCGGCCCCCGCGGCTTCCAGCAGGACATGTTCCAGATCGATATCATCGCCGGCTCCGTCCACGATCGCTCCGCCTCTCCCGCCGTCTTCACCGGCGGCGATACCGAGCAGGGCCTCGGCGGCCAGGCCGAGCCGATGAGCCCGGGCGGCGTCGATGTCGTCGATGCGCCCGGCGCCGCCTATCAGCGCATCGGGTTCTAACCTCCCGCGCCATGGATCCCACCTTCCCCAATCCCCCGAACCTCCGCCAGGTCCAGGTCGCCGATCGTCAGGTCGACTACCGCGAGGATCCCTCCTGCGGCGGCCACGATCTCTCCGCCGCCAGGGTCGGCTCCTACGATAACGCCATCGACGACGGCTCCCTCCTCGTCAAGCCCTACCCCGACAATTCCTTCAAGTCCTACGACCTCGCCGTCGATGCCCTCCATTCCTCCGGCCTCCATGATCCCGACCGCGCGGCCGCGCTCAAGTTGGTGCCTCCCGCCGATGCCGTCGGCATCTCCGCCGGCGGCCCGAGCGCCCTTTCCTGGGAACGCTCAGGTCCGGACGGGAGCCCGCCCCCCGAGGTGACACCGTGGTAAGCGCATTCCCGGTACCAGAGAGCGAGATCGAGAAGCTGGCCCGATTCAGGGAGTCAGCCGTCCTGAGCACCAAGCAGCTCGGCCGGCTGTTCGAGGACTACTCGGCAGCCGAACGGCGCGAGCTCGCCAAACAGGGTAAGGCGCTGCCCGATACCTCCTTCCCGATCGCCACCCTGGCCGACCTCGAGAAGGCTATCCATCTCGCCGGCCAGGCCAAAAACCCCAAGAAGGCGCGCCGCTTCATCATCAAACGCGCCCATGAGCTCGGCGCCGCCGATCGCATCCCGCCTGACTGGCACGAGTCGTCGGCCGCACGCAGCCAGGAATCCGCCACTTCCAGGGACACGAGCCCCTCCGCCGCAGTAGCGCCGGGCTCGCGCGAAGTACCGCTCCGCGAGCACGTCGGGCAGATCGACACTCGGGTCGTTCCCGCCGGCCCCGGCCAGTCCCAGGGCCACATCGTCGAGGTCACCCTGATCTCCTCGGGCCGATCTCAGATGGGGAACCTCTACCCGCCCGACGTGCTCCAGCGAGCGGTCCCGCTCTTCGAGGGCGCCGTCGCCTTTGCCGACCATCGCAAACGCCCCGACCTCCCCGAAGGCTCCGTCCGCGACATCGTCGGCTACTACCGCAACGTCGAGGCCGTCTCCGATCCGGCCGGCATCACCCGGCTCAAGGCCCAGCTCCATCTCCTCCCCGGCACCGACTGGCTGTTCAACCTCCTCCAGGAAACCGAGCGCCAGCCCAACCTCTGCGGCCTCTCCATCGACGCCTTCGGCTCCCTCAACGAGTCCGCCTCATCCCGCGATACCAAGGTCGTCGATGCCCTCCATCGCGTCAACTCCGTCGATATCGTCACCCGCCCCTCCGCCGGCGGCGGTGTCGTTCGAGTGCTCCAATCAGACACCACAGAAAGGCAGACCCCAGTGACCGAACCAACCCCGGTTCAGGAGTCGGCAACCCCGCCGGCCGTCCCCGCAGCGTCCCCCGCTGCCGATCCCCTCAATCCCGCTCAGCTCGTCGAGCAGCTGGCCGCGGAACGCGAGCAGGCCCAGCGCCAGCTGGAAAGCGTCATGCGCATCCTCCGGCCCGAGACCCCGGCCGGCGACGACAAGAACGGCAACGTCGCCCAGCTCGTCGAGGAGCTCCGCCGCGAACGCGATATCACCCGCGCCGAGCAGGTGCTGGCCACCAAGCTCATGGAGTCCAATCTGCCCGATCCGGTCCGCGAGAAGATCCGCAAGCGCTTCAGCGGCCGCACCTTCCAGGAATCCGACCTCGCCACCATGATCGAGGAGGAACGCGATACCCTCGCCGCCCTCACCTCCGCCGGCCAGGTCACCGGCATGGGCTTCGAACGCGCCATCTCGGTCGGCATGAACGAGTACGAGCAGCTCCAGGCCGCGTTCGACAAGCTCTTCGATATCCAGGAGTCCGACGCCGCCCGCTCCGTCCCCGCCTTCTCCGGCATCCGCGAGGCCTTCTACGTCTCAACCGGCGTCGATATCGGCCAGACCGGCGGCGCCGACCGGCCGCTCCGTGAGTCCTTCGCCCAGGGGCTGCGCTCCTACGTCCGCTCCCAGGGCGGCCGCCTCCAGGAGTCGGAGGTCCTCCTCCGTGAGGCCGACGTCACCACCGCCTCCTTCAGCTACCTCCTCGGCACGTCCATGAACAAGCGCCTCCTCAAGGACTACCAGGCCTGGCCCTCCGAGTGGCAGAAGTTCGCCACTATCACCGCCATCAAAGACTTCAAGCAGCAGGATCGCGTCCGCCTGGGGGCGTTTGGCTCACTCTCCACCGTGGCCGAGGATGCCGCCTATACCACCCTCACCATCGCCGATACCCGGGCCATCTACACGCCCACCAAACGGGGCAACCTGGTCCAGGTCACCCGCGAGACCATCATCAACGACGACCTCTACGCCATCAAGCAGATCCCCCAGAAGCTCGCCGTCGCCGCCGCCTTCACCCTCGCCGAGTTTGTCTACAACCTCCTCGCCCCCGCCGGCGGCAACATCTACGACGGCTCACCGCTGTTCGCCACCACCCACAACAACTCCTCGGTGGCCCAGGGATCGCTCGGTACCACCAACTCCGGCGCAGCCCTCTCCTCCGCCGCCCTCCAGTCCGCCGTCATCAAGATGCGCAAGCAGACCAACATGGCCGGCAAGCCCATCGGCCTCAAACCCCGCTACCTCCTGGTCGTCCCCGACCTCGAGTTCACCGCCATGACCCTGCTGCGCTCCGCCGGCCTCCCCGGCGGCAACAACAACGACATCAACCCCATGATGGGCTACGCCGAGCCGATCGTCTCGCCTCAGCTCAACGCCCTCGCCGGTGGCCCTACCTCAACCACCATGGCCATCGCCGTCGCCGATCCCCGCGTCATCGATACCCTCGAGGTCGGCTTCGTCGGCGGGCAGGCCAACCCCGTCCTCCTCATCCAGGACATGCCCCTCTACGGCCTGAACTTCACCCAGGACACCATCTCCTACAAGGTCAGGCACGAGTACGGCGGCGCCGTCGTGGATTACCGGGGCTTCTACCTCATCAACAACTAGGAGCCACAGCGCGACTCAATCTCATGCCCGCTTGACAGTCGAGTTCTACTAGACTGCACAAGCGCCGTTACCCAAGCAGCCTTCTCCTTTCCGTCCAGGGGCCGCTCGCCCTCCTCCAACATGTCACCAGGCGAGCGGCCCCGCCCGCCCTCGGCCGGCTACCAGCAAAATCACGGCCAGGGCCACGGCAAGTCAATAGGGTCTCTGCACGGAGGCACGCATGCCCAACCCCGAATTCGGCGCACCCTCCTCCATGGAGGCCGAGGACGTCCTCGCCGTCGTCTGCCAGGCCGCCGCCACCGCCGACGGCAACGGCACCGTGGCCGATCTCCGCGGCTACGCCGGCCAGGTCCAGCTCGAGCTCAATAACACCGGCTCCGGTACCACCAACGCCAACGTCGAGGGCTCCTTCGATCAGTCCACCTGGTACTCCGTCGGCTACGCCCAGATGGACGGCCAGACCAACCTCACCCGCACCGCCGGCGCGATCGCCGTCGCCGGCAACGCCGCCCATACCTTCACCCTCCTCGATACCTACTCGTTCCTGCGCATCCGCCTCTCCGGGACCTCCGGCTCCCTTACCCTCACCGCCACCCTCCGGGCCTATCCGGTCTAATGCCCAAGACAGCCGTACCACCCCTCGCCACCGCCAGCACCCTCGGCGTCGTCCGACCCGATGGCACGACCATCACCGTCAACGCCCAGGGCGTGCTCTCCGCTGCCGGCGGCGCCGGCCAGGGCACGGTCACGTCGGTCGGCCTCACCATGCCGGGCGATTTCTCGGTCTCGGGCTCGCCTGTCACCAGCTCCGGTACCCTCGCCGTCACCCGCGCCAACCAGAACGCCAACACCATCCTCGCCGGCCCGTCATCGGGCGGCGCCGCCGCTCCGAGCTACCGCGCCCTGGTCACGGCCGATCTGCCGGCCGGCACCGGCACCGTCACGTCGGTGGCCCTCACCGCACCCGCCGAGGTCACCGTCGCCGGCTCTCCCGTCACGACCTCAGGTACCCTCGCCCTCACCTGGACCGCACAGGCCAAGAACCTCGTCTTCGCCGGCCCATCCTCAGGAGCCAACGCCGCCCCGTCCTTCCGCGCCATGGTCTCCGCCGATCTCCCGATCGCCACGGTCTCCGCCCTCGGCGCCGTCCAGCCCGACGGTTCCACCATCACCATCAACGGATCCGGCGTCATCACCGCGGCCGCGTCCTCCGCTTCCCAGCTCTCAAACGGCTCCGCTTCCCTCAAGCTCACCGCCACCGGCGGCCTCACTACCGCCACCGGCACCGCGCCAACAACCTCCAACGCCAACTCCTCCGTCACGTCCATCACCGTTGCCGCCGGGTCCACCGACGTCGCCGGCGCTGTCTACTGCACCGTCAATACCACCGCCATCGCCGCCGGCACCGTGTGGTTCCGGCTCAACTTCGCCACCGCCTTCACCCACGCGCCCTTCGTCGTCATCACCCGCGTCGTCGGCTCAGCCTTCGGGCAGAGCATCGACTCCGCCAACCTGGGCAACTTCTTTTTCATCGCCAACGTCGGCGCCGGCTACTTCGATGTCGCCTACTCCGCCGGCACCGGTACTACCTCCCACACCTACTGCATCACCTACCACGCGATCGGCCAGTAATGGACAAGAAACGACAGCAGCAGATCATCCAGGAGGTCCTCGACGCCGCCGAGGAACAGCTCTTCCGCGCCCGACTCGCCCTCGAGCTCGATACCACGCTCGCTGCCGATACCACCCCCGCTCAGGCTGAGGTCGATCGCTACCAGACCATCGTCTCGACCCTCCAGAAGAAGCTGAAGGCCAGAAGCTGATGCCACGACCGAACCTCCAGCGCTACGCACCATGGCTCTACCTCCCCGATGGCTGGGATGCCACCTGGCGCGCCGCCAAGAGCAACGCCGGCTCAACCCCGGCCCGCATCCTCCATCTCGGCGATTCCCTCCCCACCGGCAACTCCGTCTCCACCTTCGCCAAGTCCTACGGCGAGCTCCTCGCCGCCAACCTCGTCTCCCGCTACGGCCGCTACGGCGACTATTGGGCCGCCATGCTCACCCCCGACTACTCAACCCCCTCCGATTCCCCCTGGTCAGGCGCTCTCAATTCCACCGCCTTCTCCTCCATCGGCACCATCGGCTGGCATATGCAGCTCTACTCGGGCACCGTCTCGAGCGCGATCTATCGCACCTTCACCAGCCCCTATGCCTGTACCTCCATGGAGATCCACTACGTCGACTGCTACCCCGGCTCCTGGCAGTACCAGGTCGACGGCGGCACCGCTCAGACCGTCACCAACTCCTCCGGCGCTGCATCCGCCGCCAACTACACGTCCAAGAAGGTCACGATCTCGAGCCTGGCCAACACCACCCACACCCTCAACTTCCTGAACCAGTCCTCCAATGCCGCCATGATGATCCAGGGTGTCGCCTGCTACACCAACAACTCCGGCGGCATCTACTACTCCCGCTTCCTGGGCTCCGGCGACAAGATTCACAACTACCAGTACAACTCCGGCTATCCCCTCGATCGCGCCGGCCTCCTCACCGGGAAAAGCCCCCAGAACGACGCCACCGCCGACTCCGGCAACGCCTACGGCTATCCCCTCGGGCCGCATCTCTACATCTGCCAGCTCTTCGTCAACAGCGTCGGCAACTCCGATACCGCGGGCGAGCTGCGCGATATCCAGTACCAGCTCGCCGCCGCTCACCGCCGCGCGCAGCAGGGCGCGTCCGTCCTCTTCATCATTCCCTGCTACCCCTTCGGCTCCAACAACAACGGCCAGCCAGGTCCCTACGACGTCACCCAGGACGCCTCCCACACCAACAACGGCCATACCGTCGGGCAGTACATCCTCGAGGTCTATCACGCCGCCCAGGTCCTCAACGCCGGCGTCCTCAACATCCACGCCAAATGGGGCTCGACTCCCGGCGGCCAGGGCTTCATGCAGAACGCCAACATCCATCCCATCGACGCCGGCCACGCCGATATCGCCAACGCCCTCATCAGCATCCTGTAGGAGGAACCATCATCGATCCCCTCATCGAGCACGAGAAGCAGCTCATCCAGGCCAACCTCGATTCCATGAAACGCCAGCTCACCCAGCGTCGGGTCGAGGCCCACGCCCACGAGGCCGGCATCGTCGCCCTGGAACGCCGGCTCAAAAACCTCAGCTACATCCATGCCGTCCGGCACGCCGACGACGGCGACGTCGCTCCTCACGCCCTCGTCGAGCACGACTAATCCCCCAAGGAGATCACCATGGCGCTCCCCATCAATCCCCCGCCCTCCGGCTCCGCCGCTCAGCAGACCTCCGGCAACCTCACCGCCTCCAGCACCTACTACTACGCCGTCACCTACGTCGGCAACTACGGCGAAACCGGACTCGGCACGCCCTTCTCCGTCGCCCTCGACTCCTCCCACAACGGCGTCAGCCTCACCTCCCTGCCCACCGGGCCGGCCGGGACCACCGCCCGCAACATCTATCGCACCAAGGCCGGCGGCTCGGTCTTCTACTACGCCGGCACCATCCTCGATAACGCCACCACCACCTACACCGATACCGTCGCCGATACCGGCCTCGGCGGCGCGCCCTCCCAGTTCTTCCTCGCCCAGGGCCAGATTCAGGGCGCCTTCCTCATGTTCGATGACGAGTCCCTGGCCGCCACCGCGTCGGCCAACTACGGCCTCGTCAACGTCGGGCCGGGTCCGTGGGACGGGACCACCACCGGCTTCTTTGCCGGCTCGGCATCGGGCACCGGCCTCGCCATGAACTTCCCCGCCGGCCACGCGCTGTCCTTCATCGACTGCCAGGCCGCCGGCGTCTCGGTGTTCTCGGTCAACGAGGACGGCCTGGTCAAGGCCACGTCCTCCGTCGCCTCCCACTTCGGCGGCATTGCCACCGCCGTCAAGGCAGGCACCCCGGCCGACTCGGACTTCACATCCGCTCCGCCCAACGGCACCATCATCGTCGACTCAAGCGGAAACAAGATTTGGGCCAGAGTCGGCGGCGCCTGGAAGGGCGTGGCCATCGCCTAGCGTATCTCTCCTTCCTCCTGAGAGCCGGCCGGCCCGAGCACTCCAAACGGGCCGGCCGGCCCGCCTCCGGAGACCGATCCATGCCGCCGCCCTATCACTTCCCCTTCGATCTCCCCCAACCATCTCACCTACCCCCTCAGGTCCTTTCAGGTCGACTGGAAGGAGACCGCCCAATGCCGCGCCCTACCGAGCTCACCCGAGAGCAGATGCTCGCCGTCAAAGAGCACGTCCGCTCGCGCCTCCTTCACGACTACCACTCCTACCTCCTCACCGCCCGCCTCTTCCAGCGCGTCGGCAATATCCCCATGGCCCGCGTCGATAACGCCAAGGCCAAAGAGATCCTCGCCATGCTCGACTGCATCAAGGACGAGCCCGAGGTCCCCGGCGAGCAGACCCAACGCCTCCTCGAACAGCTCGAGGGCGCCGACTCGTGAACCAGCCGGCCAGGCTCACCTGCCCCAGCTGCGGCACCCTCAAAACCCGCGTCGAGATCGGCGGCACGCACGTCCCGCCTACCCACGCCCGCGTCCTCGCTCTCCTCTGCCAGGGCTACTCCAACGCCCAGATCGCCGACGCCCTTCACTACTCCGAGAAAACCATCAAGAACCTCGTCTCCGATCTCCTCCGCATCTTCGACGTCCAGAACCGCACCCAGCTCGCCATCCTCGTCTCCCATCTCGAGGCCGAGCATCCAGACCCCGACCCCGACCCCACGCCCGATAACCGGGTAGGCCGTCCACCCTCTGTGGCCGGCGACATGCATGCCGGGAGCGATTCATGACCATCTCCAATCCCACCAACGCGCTCACCAAGCAGGTCACCGAAGACTCCATCAACGGCCTGCCGGTCCGCCTCTGTGACCAGAACGGTAACTTCCTCAATACCGCCACTCGCACCATCGTCGTCCCCTCCGCCGCCTATACCGCCAACGGCACATCCGCCACCCAGCAGCCGCCGCCCTCCGCCTCCGAGCTCCTCTTCCTGCTCCGGCTCTCCGCCGTCTCGGGCACAACCCCAACCCTCAACGTCTACGTCGATGTCTCCGACGACGGCGGCACAACCTGGTTCCAGGCAGCCCAGCTCGGACCCTCCAATATCGCGGCCGCTCCAGCCAACAACCCGTATCCCAGCACCTATCTCCTCACCATGAGCCCCGGCAACGCCAACGGCTCATGGGGCGATACCTACCGCATCCGCTGGGTCATCACCGGCACCACCCCGAGCTACACCTTCCAGGTCACCCAGATCGCAAAGCAGCTGTAGGCCATGTGGACCGTCACGACCAAGGGCGACCCGCGCGCCCTGGCCCTCGCCGAGCGGCACTACAACCGACAAACCCCCGGCTCTCGTCAGTTCTGCCCGCCTGGCCAGAACCTGGTCCTCATTACCGACGCCGGCGACGCCGTCTGGGTCACCACCCGGCAGCGCTTCCAGGACCACGACTGGAAGGGCGCGTGGGTCTGCACCCTCTTCCGCAATGAGTCGGCCCAGCGATCCTCCGACCTGATCCGCGAGGCGATCCGAATCACCAAGGAGCGCTGGGGAGAGCCGCCCCACGGCATCATCACCTTCGTCAACCCGCGCAAAATCCGATCCCACAACCCCGGCTGCTGCTTCAAGCTGGCCGGCTTCACCCGGGTCGGGACCACCAGGAAGCACAAGCTCATCACCCTGAGGACCGCATAGCATGGCCACCATCGGCGTCGACTGCCAGCTCATCATCGACGGCAACGGCTACTTCATCGAGCCCGGCTCCTACAAGGTCTCCCGCCCCAGGATCCGCCGCGCCGACCTCACCGGCGTCTCGGCCACCGGTACCGCACCCGGCTACGGCGCCGGCGAACGCTACGTCGACCGCGGCCCGGGCAAGCGTGAGTTCACCTTCATCGTTCCCTGCTTCAACGGCATGCGGGACTACACCGGGGCCACCGTCGCCACTACCGGCCAGCAGTTCCACGACAACCTCCAGACCTCATACAACAAGGTCAATCAGACCGTCGCCTTCACCGATCCCACCGGCTACGCCTGGCCCAACGGCGTCCGCTTCGACGACCTGGTCGAGGAGCTGGCCGACGTCCGCTCCCGGGTCGACGGCTCCAACTGGTACATGCACGTCACCCTGGTCGAAGCCTGATGTCCTCCAACACTGAAGGCCCACAGGCCGATACCGCCCCAACCCCGCCGCCCTGGTGGTCCACTACCCACCAGGCAGGCACCGCCAGCCCGACCCACGGCCACAAGAAGTCCACCAAGAAGGGCTCCCACAAGGGCAAGACCCAGCAGCACAAGGGCCACAAAGGACACTCCTCCTCCAGCAAAACCCACGTCCATCGCAAGGCCATCGGCTACGGCGTCGACGCCGATCATAGCGCCGGCTCCAACTACAGCGTCCTCAAAAACTTCCTCGCCGCCAACGGCCATCCCGTCCCCCACGGCACCTACGGCCATCACCGCAAGTCATCCCACGGCCATGGCCACGGCCGGCACAAGGGCTCGCACAAGCTCCGCCTCCCGCACTACCGCAAAGGTCGCCTCGCCAAGGTCGAGAAGGCGCTCGGCATCAAGACCCCCAAGAAGCACTCGACCTCCCACAAATCAAAGGGCGTCTCGGGCCATCACTCCTCCGGCCTGGTCCACGAGAAGTCAGGCGGATCCTTTCTCCCGCCCCACGTCCAGCTCGTCACCGCACCCGGCATCCGCATGCCCGACAAGGGAAGCCATCTCCAGTCCTTCACCATCCGGCACACCAACGACTCCGCCCTCAAACACCCACCCCATTCCGCCGACTCACGGAGACCGTGAATGAATACCGCCCTCCTCTTCGGCATCGCCGTCGTCCCCGCCGTCATCGGCCTCACCCAGGTCTTCAAACTGGCCGGCCTCCCCAGCCGCTTCGCACCAGCCATCGCCATCTGCTTCGGCATCGCCGCCGCCCTCGCCGAGCAGTATCAGGCCCAGCTCCCCTGGGTCCAGGCCGTCGTCGTCGGCGTCGCCCTCGGCCTCTCCGCCGTCGGCCTCTATTCCACAGGGGCTACCTGGATCCGTGCCGGCCAGAACGGAACAGCCGGCGCAGCATCCTTTACCACGCCGGCCATTCAGGCTCTACCCCCAAGTAGCGCCGTCCTGTCTCAGCCTACACAATCCCAGGTAGCCAGCAACGCCGCAGGGGCTCCAATTTCCTCCGAAATCGCCCCGCCAGCAGGCCCTACCCCCAGCTAGGCACTTGCAATGCCACTGGATGCCAGAAAGCTGGCCCATATCGTCCTCGCCACCAGCCGCTCCTTCGACGCCAGGGCGCAGCCCGTCACCTTCTACCTCCGGCAGCGCGACGGCTCAACCTCCCAGCTCGTCCTCAACGTCATATGGCGCGTCCTCGGCGACTTCGATCCCACCCTCGAGGCGCCAACCCAATCAACCACCCGCCTCGGAACCTCCGACGACATCCTCTGCGCCATCAAGACCACCGATATCACCCTCCAGCAGCTCCGCGCCTGCGTCTACGCCGCCCCAGGCCCCCAGGCTCCAGGCGCTCAGCCCGCATCCCGCTACATCCTCACCAATATCGAGGTCGCCGGCATGCCCCCGGGCGGAGACCGCTACTACGTCTCGTTCGCCCAGCAGCACTAGACCCCTACTTTCCAGCTACTTACCACTCACCCCCAGGAACAGCCAATGCAGCAATCCCAGCAGCCGGCCGCGGCCCTGCGGCCCGTGATCAGCCATCTCGCCCGCTTCTGGCATATCCATCTCACCATCTGGTCCGTGCTGCTCGCCGGCATCATCTTCGGCGCCGGCGGCGCGGTGGCCGTTCAGCATGCCTGCGGGCTCAACTCCAGCCTCTGTACCGGCGGCTACAAGCCCGGCCCGCTCCCGCCCCGCTTCCGCCTCCTGGGCGGCTCTCCCATCGCCTTCTCCCTGGTCCGCGATGAGGTCCGCGTCCACAACCAGGGCTCCTACTGGTCCTGCGTCGGCCAGACCCTCGCCACCATGGAGGAGATCACGCAACGGGAACGCGGCCACCAATTCCAGTTCTCCAGTGGCTTCATATGGAACCAGCTCAACGGCGGCAACCCCGATCAGGGTATCGCCTACGCCGACGCGTTTCGCATTCTCACGCAACAGGGCGATCCCCGCCTCCGAGACTTCGCACCGGACGGCTATTCGGACTACAGCGTCCAGCCCAACCCAGCAGCGCGTGCCGCCGCCCTTCCCTTCCGCTTCACGCGCTGGGGCTCCATCGACCCCGCCGATCGCGCCACCATCCAGGCCGAGATCGCCTCCGGCCGGCCCATCGCGATCGCCATTCACGCCTACTCCAACTTCGCCAATCTCTGGGCCGGGTATCCCTCGCCTCCGGTCCTCGACGATCAGGCCGGCGCCTACCTCTACGACCACTCCGTCACCGGCGTCGGCTACTCGCCCACCGGCGTCGAGATCCAGAACTCCTACGGCCCCTCCTGGGGATTCCAGGGCCGCGCCGTCCTTACCTGGCATTACCTCGCCGCCACCGGGACCTACATCGTCGGCGCTGTCCCCGGGAACTACTACCCGCCCGCGCCCACGCCGCGCCCACGCCCAACTCCGGCGCCGGCCCTGCCCAGGAACCTCGACTGCTCCTCGCCCCTGGCCGGCGGCGAGAAGCTCTGCGTCCTGCGGCCACATGGCCATGCCTAGCTCAGTGCGACTCGGGAGGAAGCGTGTGCGCCACGAACGGCGTCATCGCCTCGCGAGAGAAGGGGAGCCGGTGACGATCCCCCGCGTAGCCGTAGCAGATCTCCTTCGGCTCGAGCGGAATGCCGAGCTCAACCGACGACGTCATGCAGCGATCACATACAACCGCGATCGCGCCATTCGACGGAGTACCGCACACCACGCAGCCATGGCCAGTCCCCGGCACCGGCGCCAGGTACGGCAGCATCACGACGTTCCGCGCCGGCTCGTCAGACCGGCCGCACACACAGCACGGACCAAGGTCCGGAGGATCCCAGGCGACATCAAGGCCGTCGGGACCCTCGAGATACGCAACATCAACCTCGCCAGGATCGTCCCAACCCATCAGAACATCCCTTCATCCTGCGGCCGCACCGACTCATCCGAGTCCATCGCCGGGTCAACTCGATCGATCATGCCGGTCCCGCCGCAGCGCTGGCAGTCAGGCGCATACTCCGCGCCCGTTCCCGGGATCTTCCCCGTCCCCGCACAGGACGGACATCGCACCAGATCGGAGCCCACACCGGAATAATCCATGCCCACCTACTATCCGCTCACCAGCTCCCAGGCTCTCGCCAATCTCAGAGTAGACCTCTCCGACGCCAACCCCGGA
>DATGJB010000106.1:0-32832 GCA_035295425.1 Chloroflexota bacterium
TGGGTGGCGCCCCTCGCACCCGCACCGGCCACGGCCGGAAGCTGCCCGCGCTGCAGCAGGAACGAGGCGGTCGATGGGGTGAGCAGGTCGTCGATGAACGAAATCGCGGCGGCGCGGTGGCGCGCTGCCGCCGGCACCACCCAGCCGAGATACCCCGACTGCGGCATCACGCCCTTCTTCCCTCCGGGGAACGCAAACACGCCGATCGGCAGCCGGGTGGCACGCTCCAGACCCAGAATCTGTGCGTTCTCAGAGCTGGAGATGAGCTGGAACAACGTGCTTCCTTTGAAGAACTGCACCAGACCTTCCTGCGCATCCAGCCCTCCGAAGTCCGGCGTGAGATAGCCGGCGGCAGCCCAGGCGCGAAGCATCGTGCTGGCTTGCAGGAACGGCGGTCGCAGAAACGAGAAGCGGCGATCACCCTGCAGCTCCGGCGCCAGCCTGGCGGGGGGAACGATCGAGTTGACCAGCGTCAGGTACCAGTCATCGCCCACCCAGCCGTCGCCGTTCCCCATGCCGATCGGCGTCAGACCCGCCGCCTTGGCGCGGACCAGATCAGCGCTCAGCTGCGTCAGGGTACGCGGCACGGCGAGGTGAAGGCGGTCGAGCAGCCGGCGATTGTAGAGCACGCCGACCGCCGCCAGCGCGGTCGGGACGGCCACGATCTCACCCGGCCTGGCGCCCTCGTGGCTGAACGGCTGGTTGTAGGCGGCAAGCAGCCCGGGACGCAGCCGGTGGGCCCAATCGGACGATCCTGCCGCTGCCGTGAGATCGAGCAGCTTGTGGGCACGCACGTAGACCGGAATCCCCGGGCCGCGCGGCGTGACGTAGGCCAGATCGGGCGGCGTCCCGGCGTTGAGGGCAAGCTGCAGCTTGGTGTTGATGTCCTCGAAGGAGAGCGTGTCGAACTGGACGCGCACGTTGGGATGCGTCGCCTCGAAGCGACGTGCCAGCTGCTGCGACCAGATGCGCTCGACCGGATCGTCGGTGCTGTACCACACGGTCAGCGTGGTCGTCGCGCTCGACGTGCTGGTGGAAGCGCCGCAGCCCGCCACGAACAGCGCCATCAGGATGAGGAGGGAGCTCGCCAGTCGAAGCATGCCTCAGTGTATCGGCCACATCGCGCCTCACCGCTGTGCCGGCGCACCGTGTAAGCAACTTGCAAGCGCCCGAGTGCTCGGTGTGTCCGGTCACGAGTGTTGGCACGCATTCTGCTTCCTGGCCGGCAGGAGGTAGAGGACCGTGGTTGTTGAGCTCATCATCCGCTTTGTCATCGGCGGCCTCATTGTCTGTGCCTTCGCCCTCCTGGGGGACACGCTACGCCCGAAGAGTTTTGCCGGCATCTTCGGGGCCGCGCCTTCGGTGGCTCTTGCCACGCTCGGCCTGACCTACATCACCAAAGGACCGAGCATCAGCAGCCTGGAGGGGCGATCGATGATGGCCGGCGCCGCCGGCCTGATCCTTTACAGCATCCTGGCGTCGTGGCTGCTGCTTCGTCACATGAACCAGATCGCCGCGGCGGCCCTGGCGATGATTGGCTGGTTTGCCGTTGCATTCGGCATCTGGGGGGTGGCGCTGCGATGAGTACCTTCTCCGCTGTCGCCGCACAGCCCTCACGCGTGCAGGAAAGCTCGTGGACGGACTACGCGGTTCGCTTCCTGTTCGGCGGTGTCATCACGGCGGTGGTCGGCATCCTCGCCAGAGCGTTTGGACCGGTCGTCGCCGGTCTCTTCCTGGCATTTCCGGCGATTCTGCCGGCGAGCCTGACCCTGATCGCGCAGCACGACGGCAAGCAGCCGGCCGCATTCGACGCGGCCGGCGCGGTGATCGGCAGCGTGGGACTGGCCGCGTTCGGTGCCGTGGTGTGGGGACTCAGCTCTCGTCTCTCCGGAGTTGTCGTCCTGGCACTCGCGATGGTCGCGTGGGCAGTGGTCTCCGGCGTGCTGTGGCCGTTCTTCCACGAGGCGGAGCCCAATCGCTAGCCGGTTGACCGTATATTCCGCCGCCCAATAAAATCAATCAATCCAGCGGTGGGGCGTGGCCAAGCGGTAAGGCAGCGGACTTTGGATCCGCGATCGTAGGTTCGAATCCTGCCGCCCCAGCCACGACACCCATCAGCCCAGCGGGTGGTGCGCCGTTCCAATCAAGCGATTTTCGAGCACGTGAAGCGTGGTAAGCACGCTTCACGCCTATTCTTGAACATCCACGCAGGTATGGTGGGGGAGAGGTGGACGTGACCGACGATCCGGTCCACCTACCTGGGGGTTCCCTGACATGAGCGATGACGGCGCGATCGTCCTCGCCGCCGGCAGAGGAACCCGCATGCGATCCACTCTCCCCAAGGTTCTGCACCCTGTGGCGGGCAAGCCCATGCTGGTGCGCGTGCTCGAGGCCCTCGACGGCGCCGGACTCCCCGATCCGGCCGTGGTCGTCGGCTACGGATCCGACCTCATTCGGGCCGCCGCCGGCGATCGCTGCCGATACGTCGAGCAGCCGGAGCAGCTGGGCACCGGTGACGCCGCCCGAATCGGACTGGCCGCACTGGACCAGTCGATTCGCCGGGTGCTGCTGGTACACGGCGATGAGCCGCTCGTGCCGGCCGAGATCTACCGGCAGATGCTTGCGGTCCAGGCGGAGAGCGGCGCGCCCGTTCTGCTCCTCACCGCGCGGGTGGGAGACACGCGGGGTTTCGGACGGGTGGTTCGCGATCCCGGCGGCAATCCCACCGCACTCGTGCAGGAGATCGAGCTCAGCAATGAGCAGCGCGCTCTCAATGAGGTTAATCTCGGGGCGTATGTCTTCGATGTTCGGTTTCTGCGCGAGCAGCTTGACCGGCTCCAGCCGCACGCCCCGAAAGGCGAGTATTACCTCACCGATCTCATCGCAATCGCCGCTGCCGCGGGTCACCGCGTCGCCGCGATCACCCCGCCGGACGGAGCCGAGATGATGGGAGTGAACGACCTGGTCCAGCTCGAGGCGGCCACGCGAATGATCTACCGCCGCACCAATCGCCGGCTCATGGAGAGTGGAGTGACGATCGTGGACGGCACGGGGACCTACATCGACGAGGACGCGGAGATCGAGCCGGACACGCTGATCCATCCCTTCACCATCATCGGCGGCCGCTCCAGGATCGGACGCGGCTGTGTCATCGGACCGTCCAGCCACATTCGCGACACCCGCATCGGAGCCGGCAGCCGGATCGTCTCCTCCACCGTCGAGGCGTCCACGCTGGGCGACGCGGTTCAGGTCGGCCCGTACGCCCATCTCGGCCCCGGCGTCGAGATCGAGTCCGGCGTCACCATCGGCAGCCACAGCCAGATCAAGCGGTCCAGCATCGGCGCCGGAAGCAGGATGCACCACTTCGGCTACGTCGGCGACGCGCGCGTCGGGCGCAACGTCAACATCGGCGCCGGCGTCGTCACCTGCAACTTCGACGGGCATGCCAAGCACCGGACGGTGATCGAGGATGGAGCCTTTATCGGCAGCGACACCATGTTGCGAGCGCCCGTGACGGTGGGCGAAGGCGGATCGACCGGAGCGGGGGCGGTGGTCATTCACGATGTCGCGCCCGGAACGGTGGTGGCGGGCATCCCTGCCCGCGTGATCGGAAAGGCGCCGGAGACGGCGCACTCGGATGGGAGCGGAGACCAAGCGGAAGCAGAAGCGCAAGCGAGGAGTGGAGTCTGATGGCGGACCTGAAGATCTTCAGCGGCAGCGCGAACCGTCCTCTCGCCAAGGACATTTGCCGTCACCTCGGCATCGATCTGGGTCACGCCATGGTGGGGACCTTCAAGAACGGCGAGACGCGTATCAAGATCGATGAGCACGTTCGCGGGGCCGATGTGTTCGTGATTCAGCCCACCGCCAGCCCGTCCGACCACCACATCATGGAGCTCTTGATCATGATCGATGCGCTGCGGCGAGCCTCGGCCGCCCGCATTACGGCCGTCGTTCCTTATTACGCCTACGCCAAGCAGGAGAAGAAGACGGCCGGCCGCGAGCCGATCACCGCCAAGCTGGTCGCAAATCTGATCGGCACGGCGGGGGCCGACCGAGTCGTCGCGGTGGATCTCCACGCTCCCGCCATCCAGGGTTTCTTCGACATCCCGGTGGACCACCTCACCGCGATCCCGATCCTGGCCGACCAGCTCAACGAGGAGTTCGGCCACACCAACATCGTCGTCGTCTCACCGGATAGCGGCGGCGTCTCGCGTGCCAACGAGTTTCGCTACCGCATTGCCTCCGACCTGGCGATTATCGCCAAGCACCGGCCTGAGCCGGATGTGGCCGAGGTTCTGGAGATGGTCGGCGACGTCGAGGGGAAGGTGGCGGTCATCGTGGACGACATGATCTCGACCGGCGGCACGCTGGCCGAGGCCGCGGAGATACTGGTCGATCGCGGAGCCACCTGCGTGATGGCCTATGCCGTGCACCCCGTGCTGGCCCACAATGCAACCGAGATCATCCGCCACAGCAAGCTGGAGCGGGTGGTGGTGACGAACACGATTCTCGTCCCCCCCGAATCGCTCGACCACAAGATCCGCGTCGTCAACATCTCCTGGCTCATCGCGGAGGCCATTCGCCGCATTCACGAAGGAAGCTCCATCAGCGCCCTCTTCCAGGCGGCGCGCTTCCGTCAGGAGTTACTGATCTAAGCGTGAACGCTCAATTCTGGGAGCTCGTGCTGCTCGTTCTCGCCTTCCTCCTGGCCGGGATGTCGGCAGCGGCGGAGACGGCCTTCACTGCCCTCACTCCCGCCACTATCCATACCCTGGAGGAGCGAGGCGGCGTCGGACGCGTCATCGCCTACCTCCGGCACGACCCCAATCGCTTCCTATCCACGATCCTGGTAGTCAGCTCCAGCTCGCTGATCGTGGCCTCCAGCATGGCGACACTCCTGCTCACCTCCTGGCTGCCCAGGCCGTGGGGCGAGATCGCGGCGACGGTCGGCATCTCGATACTCGTGCTCATCTTCGCGGAGCTGACCCCCAAGAATTTTGCGGTTCGCCGGTCCACCCGGGTGGCGCTGGTTCTCGCCCGCCCGGTCCGCTTCTTCTCGATCGTCTTCCAGCCGATCATTACCGTGACCGGGTGGATCGTCGGCGTCCTGATGCGCATCGCCGGTCTGGGCGGCGGCAATACGTCGGTCGTGCCGACGATTACCGAGGATGACGTGCGCGCCACAATCGACGTATCGGAACGCAGCGAAGGCGGCCTGACCGAAGAGGAGGCGGAGCGGATCGAGGGGATTCTCGATCTTGACAAGGTCGTGGTCGATCAGGTGATGCGGCCCCGCGTCGATATCGTGGCCGTTCCCGCCGACATGCCGGTGATGGAGGCGCTCGACGTCATTCTGCGGGAGGGCCACTCCCGCATCCCGGTCTACGACGAGAGCATCGACAATATCATCGGCATCCTCTACGACAAGGACCTCCTCAAGTACGTGCGGGAGAATGCGACCGACGTGAGCTTGCGGGATATTGCCCGCGAGGCGATCTTCGTCCCCGAGTCCAAGCGCGCCGACGATCTGCTGCGCGAGTTCCAGCGGCGCAAGGTGCACCTGGCAATCGTCTTCGACGAGTACGGCGGGACGGCGGGCCTGGTGACGATCGAGGACATCCTGGAGGAGATCGTGGGCGAGATTCAGGATGAATACGATCAGGAGCCTCCGCCCTTCGAGAAGAAGAGTGAGGACGAATGGATCTTCGACGCGATGGTGCGGATCGAGGAAGTGAACGAGGAGATGGGACTCGACCTCGAGGCGGAGAACGGGATTGAAACGCTCGGCGGCTTCGTCTACGAGCGCCTCGGCGAGGCGCCGGAGGTGGGTGACGTGGTGGAGGCGGATCACGTTCACCTCGAGGTCGTCGACATCGAGGGCCGGCGGATCAAGAAGGTCCGAATCACACGGGTTCCAAACCAGGAACCGGAGCTGGCGGTGGAGGAGGAGCGGTAGCCCTCAGCAATCGCGACCACCGGGTCCCGAGCCTCCTTTCCGGCGCCTGCCTGGCCGCTGTTGTGGCGCTCGCCCTCGTTCTGCGCTGCTACGAGCTGCCGCGGCGCGGCCTGCTCTACTGGGACGAGGGAAAGTTTGCGCTGGAGGGTATCCGGCTGCAGGCGGCGATTCAGGCGTTGCTGGGATCGCACACCCCGATCGTCGCCGGCAAGGCGATCGGTACCGCCAAGCCGACCCACGCCCTGCTGATTGCCGGATCCTATGCCGTGTTCGGCATCCACGATTACGCTCCACTCCTGCTAGACGCGCTGGCCAGCGCCGGCGCGGTCGTCCTGGTCTTCGCCGTCGCCCGGAATCTCTTCGGCACGGCGGTCGGGCTGGTGAGCGCAGCGTTCCTGGCAGTGGCGCAGTACGATATCATCTACGCCAGGTCGGCGCTCTCCGAGAGCGATGCCAACCTCCTCTTCCTGGCGGGCGTCGCCGTCTGGCTCCGCTCCCCCCACCCCCCGCGCAGCAGGGGCCTTCAGGCCGGCTTCCCCTCTCGCCACATACGCCCCAAGGCCGCTCTCCCCCTCCCCCCGAACGCTGCCCCGTTTGGCCCCACCACGCCCGCCACGCCGCTCCCGACGCTCGCCCTCGCCGCCCTCCTCCTGGGAATCAGTTTCACCACCAACTACCGTCTGGTCGTCTACATCGCGACCCTGGTGCTCGTCGACCTCATCCGCCGGCTGCGAACCGCGAATGCGCGGGAGACCGTAAAGCGCGCGCTCACCTGGATTGCCGGACTGGCCGCCGCTCCCCTCGCCTGGATGCTGCTGGATGCCGTCACGCGCCGCCACGGTCTCGTCCTCTTCCGCAACGAGCTGACCGGCCGCCCCTCCTCCTATCTGAGTGAGGTGATGTATCAAATCCACCAGGGGAAGCAGTCGGCAATCAACTTCGACCCCCTCTCCTACCCCGGATGGTTCGTCCAGCGGCAGGGATGGCCGATGTTCGGCCTGCTCGCTCTCGGCCTCGGGCTGACCGCCGGCGCCCGATCATTCCGCTGGCTGGCGCCCGCCGCTCTCGTGGTCATCCCCTATCTCATCTACGTGTTTGCGCCGGTCACCGTGCCGCGCAACCTGGACACCGCCATCCCTTTCACCACCATCCTCTGCGCCGCCGGCCTTGTCGAGGTCGCGTCCGTCCTGCGCGCGACCCGGTTGCGGGTGTTTGTGGCGGGTGGCATAACGCTCGCGCTGGTTGTCGCCGGCTCGCTCATGTCCTGGCCGCTCAGCGGCGAGCGCTCCGGCTACGCCGCGGCAGCCGGCTACGTCGAGACTCAGGGCAGCGGCCGGGCGCTGGTCTCGAGCGAGCTCCTGGTCTTCTACCTTCGCGGCAGCGGACGGTCCTGCATGGCCGCACCGCTCCGCAACGGCCTCCGCCGGCTCGCCGCCGACATCCAGGCAGGCTATCGTTTCGCCGTCCTCGACCACTATTCGTGGTCCCTCAGCAGATACGTGCGGGACACGATGGCGGTGGCCGTTCGTTATCCCGTCGCCGGCAACACGCTCGGCACCCGCTTGATCTACGATGAGCAGTACCCACGGAAAGCGCAAACCACAATCACCACGGTCACGGTCTACCGGCTAACTGCCGCCCATCTGCCCCCACCCGGCAGTGCCAGACCCGATGTGTGCGACCGAGAGCGGGTGTGAGCAAATCCCGGCCTGCCGGTTGCCCCATGGAATAGGCTCCCCCGCGGGTCCGTGTCGTCCCGATCCAGTCGCGAGGGACCGCTCCCGGGGGATGGTGCGGCCGTCGCCGGCATTGACGGCTCGCTTTCCGCAGCGACCGGGGATGCGCCCGGTCTCCTCACCATAGATGGAAAGGGTCCCCAACCCGGGAGTTGAAGGTGGCTCCAGGCGACGCACGATCGTTGGAGGACCATGGTACCATGGCGCCGAGGTTGGTCCATGTCCGCGCGTCCGGAACGCCACGACGAGGACCTGCGCGATTCGTCTGCACCATCTGTGCAACTGGCGCAGCGCCATCTGTCCGTCGTGTAGCGTTCGCTCGCGCCAGCCCCTGCCATCTCCGAGCTCGTTCGGCCGACCCCGCGAGCTGGAGTCCACAGCGAACACGAGGACGACCAGTGCCGGCAATCTGTGTCGAGAACGTCTCGAAGGTCTTCAAGATCACGGACAAGCAGTCGGGTCTGGCCGGTACGATCAAAGCCCTGGTCCGGCCGCGGCAGCGAGACAAGATCGCGGTGGACGGGATCAGCTTCATCGTCCACCCGGGAGAGATGGTCGGCTACATCGGCGTCAACGGCGCCGGCAAGTCGACCACGATCAAGATGCTCACCGGGATCCTCGTGCCTTCCAGCGGCCGTATTCGGGTTCTGGACCGCGATCCCAGCCGGCAGCGCGTTGCGAACGCGCGTGAGATCGGCGTCGTCTTCGGCCAGCGGTCGCAGCTCTGGTGGGACCTGCCCTTCATCGACTCGCTCAATCTCATCGGGAAGATTTACGAGGTCGAGCCGTCACGGTATCGCCGGCTGATGGCAGAATTCGTCGAACTCCTCGAGCTCGATGACCTGCTCCACGCCTCGATCCGGACCATGTCGCTGGGACAGAAGATGCGCGCCGAGCTGGCCGCGACGCTCATCCACGAGCCGCGAATCATCTACCTCGACGAGCCGACGATCGGTCTCGACCTGGTGGTCAAGGAGCGAATCCGCGAGGTGATCCGCAATCGCAACGAACGCCACGGCACCACGGTCATCCTTACCACTCACGACCTCGGCGATATCGAGCAACTCTGCCGCCGCGTCATGATCATCGACGCCGGACGGCTCATCTACGATGGTCCGTTGGAGACAATCCGCGAGCGCTTCGGCACGCACCGGATACTCACGGTCGACACCGCGCACGATGCGGTCCCCATCACTCCCCCTGCCGGGGCCGAGCTGCTCAGCGCCGGAGGACGCTCGCTCGTCCTGCGCTTCGATCGCCGGAAGACGACTGCCAGCCGGGTCACCGCCGAGCTGATGGCGCATATGGAGGTCGTCGATTTCTCGCTCACCGAGCCGGACCTGACCTCGATCGTCCGCCAGATTTACGCCGGCGCGCTCCAGCACGACGTGCCGACGTGAAGCGCCTTGTTCGCCGAGTGGGCGTCTACGTGGCGGTCGCCGTCGCCGCGCTCCAGCGCTTCATGGCCTACCGCCTCTGGTTCTGGGTCACGCTGCTCGGGCAGGCGCTGACGATTACCCTCTTCGTCGCCTTCTGGAAGGCGGTCTATGCCAGCCGCGCAACCGTTGGCGGTCTGCAAGCCCACCAGACGATTACCTACATCATCCTCACCCAGCTTCTGGTACCGGTGACGGCCTGGACGGTGACCATGAGTCTCGGCTACTTCATCCGAGACGGCTCGATCGCCAGCGAGCTGGTGCGTCCCTTCGACCTGCAGCTGCGCTTCTACGCCGAGGGATTGGCCTCGGTCGCCGCCATCATCATGCAACAGGCCATCCCGATTGGTGTGCTGGCAGCGCTGGCATTCGGCTTCCGCCTGCCGCTCGATCCGGTCGTCTGGCTGGTCTTCGTCTCCTCCTTCCTTATCGGGATCACCATTTCCTTCTTTGTCGACTGGCTGGTCGGCTGCTTTGCCTTCTTCACCACCGAGGTCTGGGGGCTCGGAATCCTGCGCAACGGCATCGCGCAGTTCTTCAGCGGCGCCCTGATCCCGCTCGTCATGCTGCCGGCGGGGCTGCGCAACCTCGCCTACGCGCTGCCCTTCGGCCAGGCCGTGTACCAGCCGATCTCGATTCTCGCGGGCATCTCGCCGATATCCCAGGCGCCCCGGATCATCCTGGTGCAGCTCGTCTGGCTCGCCGTCCTGGCCACGGCGGCGCGCCTCGCCTTCACCGCCTCCGTCCGCCACGTCACGGTGCAGGGAGGCTGACGGTGCTGCGCTATCTGCGGCTCTACGGCGCCTTCCTTGCCCTGCAGTGGCGGACCATGCTGGCCTACCGCACCAACTTCCTGATCGGCGCCATGTCCACCATCGCGATGCAGGCCGGCGGCTTGCTTACGGTCTGGGTGGTGATGCGCCAGATACCGTCGCTGCACGGCTGGACGCTCTATCAGGTCCTGCTGGTCTACGGCCTGACCAGCCTTGCACTGTCGATAGGTCACATGTTCGCCGACAATCTCTGGATCATCGGCCGCGCCTACATCCGGCCCGGCGGATTCGACCGCTTCCTGGTGCGCCCGATCGACCCGCTCTTCCATCTGCTGGCCGATCGCTTCTGCTACGACGGCATCGGCGACTTCATCATCGGCGGCGTGGTCGTCGGGATCGCGGCCGCCGGACTCGGCGTGAGCTGGACGGTCCCGCGCCTTCTCTATCTCGCGCTCGCCGTCCTGAGCGGCGGCGCAATCTTCATCGCCCTCAACCTGATCACCTCGGTAACCGCCTTCTGGATTACCGACTCGCTCCCCGTCACGCTGGCCGTCTTCCAGACGCACCAATTTGCCCGCTACCCGCTGCCGATCTACGCCGCCTGGATCCGTGTCCTGATGACCTGGATCATCCCGTTCGGACTGGTGTCCTTCTATCCGGCTGCCCAGCTCTCCGGCCACAATCCGGGTTTCATGGCGTGGATGCCGCCCCTGGCCGCGGCCCTCCTGCTCCTTGCCGGCTACCGCCTCTGGACGATCGGCCTGCGCCACTACACTGGCACCGGGTCGTAGCTCAATTGCAGTCGTTCCCGACATTGTCGTCATGCGTTTCCGATTGGAAACGATTGAAAGCTGATCAAGACCGCCACTGTTACGGATCGCGCATCATATGCGGGCTCCGGTATCGCCTCGTCCTCGCGCTCTAAAAAGGCGAGGTGGCTCCGGATCGCCTCATCGACCGCATGCCCGCCATGCCCTACTCTCCCGAAAATGCATTCAGCGTTGAGAAACCGTCTGCAGCGCGGTTCGTATGCGGTGTCAGCTCGCCGCTCATTGCTGCCGTGGCGGCCCGCCGGGCCGAGCGACGTGCCGTGATGAACGGCGATCGCCGACGGGGGACGCGGTCGGACGACCAGAGCCCGGGTGGTGCCGAGGTAAAGACCGCGAGCCCAACAAGCACTGCGTCGTAGTTGACGCGCCAGCCGGCAAAGTCACGCCATGCCTGCTCGCGGTCGGGCTTGAGCGGCACGCCGAGCGCGGCTAGCTCGTCGTACACGGCGTCGTACTCCTGCCGCGAGACACTGATGGGGTCGGTCGACGCCGGCTCCTCGTTGAACGGGATGCCGAAGGGGATGGCGACGCGGCGCAGGCAGAGATAGCCGGCGCGGATGCAAAGCTCGGCCCGTGGGTCGCGGGGACGGTCGAGCGTGGAGGAAACCAGGCTTGCCGCGTCGAGCACGGCGCCCGCCGCCGTCACCCAGGATCGCTTCGGTTGCGGTGATCGGTACTGAACCAGCGGGGTGAGGGCGGTGTGGCTCTCCTCGACCACTTCGAACCAGGTCCGCCAGGTCGTCCAGACCTCGCTTATCTCATCCAGACCGGAAATCAGGTAGTAGCGTTTGAGCATCTTGACGGGAGTCGGCGGCGTGCCGGCCAGCGTGTCCAGACCGGTCACCTCTTGCTCTCGCTGCGAGAAGGCGCTGTAGATGGCCGGCAGGTAGGAGACCAGGATCGCGGCCAGGAGCAGGCTGAAGACCGTTTCGGAGAAGGCGAAGATCGGGCCGCCCGGGATGCCGTTGACATCCGAACCCAGGTTCAGCAGCGAGAAGCGGCTGTCGGTGACGGCAGCGCTCCAGGACGGAGCCCCCAGCGCCCAGTAGATGGCGGTGTACCCAAGCAGGACAAAAGCCAGCCACGCCAGTGGGAGGGTGAGTAAGGTAACCGGCGCGTAGTAGGCCAGGGCCCGCTCCCGCCGCAGAAGGGACCTGCCGCGGAACGGCAGGTCGAAGAAGAGGCGCATGACGACGAACGCGCTCCGGGTGAGGACATCGGGCGCCGTGCCGCGCGGCACGACGAAGGTCCGCACAGCCGAGGCAAGCGCGCTGAAGACGAATCCGCACCCGGCCATGAACACAAGAACGTGGACCGCCACGCTGGGGCACCTCCGGGCTCAGACTCAGGGTCTCCGAGCCACCTCTGTGGGCTCAGCCCGTCTCAAATGTACCGTCTGGTGACCCGGTTCGGCGCCATGGCGTGATCGAGCACGTCCTGGCCAGCCGGTGTGAGAAGGGCGAGATCAGGAGCGTCAGTGCCGTTCACGCCGGCGTCGGTACCGTCATTTCGAGCGCGCTTCGTTCCCATCCCGCCAGATCGGCGGCCGCCTCGTACGAGCTCTGGAAAAAGCCCAGCAGCGCGTCCTCGGGTGATTCGGCACGTCGAACGTCTTCGTAGCGCAGCACGAGCTGGCCGAATGTTTGATCGAAGTATGCCGCCTCCGGCTTGACGGCTACCTCGGCGTACCCGTCGGGAGCCGGATAGATGTACGAATAGAAGGCAGGCTCACCCAGCGTCAGCCCGGCATAGTTTGGGTTCCCGGGCCAGAAGCCGCAGGCGATGTTCTCCTGATCTTCGGAGAGCTGGAAAAAGCGGGGCGCTCCCTCCGCTACCGGTGCGGGACGACCGGAGAAGCGGGTGTGGGTAAGATCGAACGAGCCCCAGAAGAAGTGGATCGGGCTGCTCTTGCCCACGAACGTCGAGCGGTACTGCTGGAGCACCTTCTCCGTCTGGACCTGGATACGCCACCAGCGATTGACCGCATCCGCATCATACGAGGCGTGGACCCGATCCTGATCAAAGGGAATCGGGTTCGGGACCTCGGAGGGCACCGGGTTGATGGCCACCTCGATGCCGATCGCCCGCAGCGTGTCCAGGAAGTCGGCATAGAAGCCGGCAACTGAACGCGGCACCAGTGAGAGTGCCTTTGTGATCCCATCGTCAGTTCGAATGAAGAGATTGTGGTCGATGAAGTCGAAGTCGACCTGGAAGGCACGGTCTCGGTACGGGATGAGACCGGTCGTCATCCCGCGCGCCGTCAGTGGAAACGCCACCTGCCACCACTCATTGAGAAACGGTCGGAGCGCGAGCGCGACCTTCCCCACGATCTGGGTCCACATATGCAGGGTCTCGCACGAGTCCTGCCACTCGGTCCACGGCAGGGGCGGCCAGCGTCGGGCAACTTCGAGCTTCACGCTCTGCTCCTGGAGAAGCGCCTGGAGGGCGCGGTGTCCGTCTGCCCATTATGATCCACCCGCGCCCCGGTTCCGGTTGCTTCACGCGCCCGAGTACTCTGGAGATACATGCCGCACAAAGGATGGAACGGGCCATGGCCGCAGAATCGCTGACCCTCATGGCAGTCCTTGCTCATCCGGACGACGAGGTCTGGATGGGCGCAACGCTGGCCCGATACGCCGGCGACGGAGTACGAACCGTCCTGGTAACCGCGACCCTTGGCGAAGAGGGAGAGATTCGCGACCCGGATCTCGATCCAGACGAGGCGCGAGAAAGACTGGGCCAGATCCGCGAGGCGGAGCTGCGCCGCTCGGCCGGCATCCTGGGCATCAACCAGCTTTACATCCTCGGCTATCGAGACTCCGGCATGGCCGGCACGCCCGCCAACGAGGATCCGCGCAATTTTCACAACGCCGATCCGGTAGAGGCACGCGATCGGCTGGTCCGCATCATCCGGCAGGAGCGCCCGCACGTCATCATCACCGACAACGAGCGCGGTTCGTACGGACACCCGGACCACCTTGCCGCACACCGAACCACGCTTGCCGCCTTCGAGGCAGCAGGCGATCCGGCGCAGTGCGCCACCACCGGACTCGAGCCGTGGCAGCCGCTCAAGCTGTACTACAGCGCCTTCGCCCGCTCCGACTTCGTTCGCATGCGCGATCTGATGCGGGAGCGCGGCATCTCCTGGGGGGGTGAGGAGCAGGAGTCCGAGGAGTGGCTGGACTTCACCGTGCCCGATGATCAAATCACGACTCGCATCGATGTCCTTCCTTATAGATCGCGCGTGCGCGAGGCGATGGGGGCCCACCGCACCCAGATCGCACCCGACGACCCATTCTTCAGCCTGCCCGAGGAACTCGGCATCGAAATCTTCGGCGCCGACACCTTCACCCGCGCCCGCTCGCTGGTCGAGGCGCCGCTGCCCGAAGATGACCTCTTCGCCGGCGTGCGAACCTGAAGGAAGGCACAGCCGCGTCGGCCTCCCCCTGTAGTCGCATCCCTCGTGGATGCGTTACCCGCACTGCACCATATCGGAACCCACAGCAGTGTCGACAGACCCCGTGTAGTCGCATCCCTCGTGGATGCGCTACCCGCACTGCACCATATCGGAACACACAGCAGTGTCGACAGACCCCGTGTAGTCGCATCCCTCGTGGATGCGCTACCGTCCCCGCGTGCCTGTAGCCACGGCAACACCGCTTCCGCCCGAAGCACGTGAGACACGCATCCACAAGGGATGCGACTACATGCGCTGCCGGTCTGCGGCGCTTTCTGCCCTGGCGGCACGATGGCCTCGCTTCACCGGCGCATCCATCCCATGATCGCGCGAACCCCAGGCGAGTCTCGCTCGCCAATGATCGCCTCCCAGGGATCAACCAGCCCCTGCAGTACCGTCCAGACTGCGGGCTTGGGCCGGGTGCTGGGGTGCCACTCGTGCATGATCCGCTCGATCCGGCGCTTCACGGCCGACGCGTTGAAGGGAAGCAGCTGTGCGATCTGCGCGTCGTGCAGCCCGGATGCTATGAGCCGGATGAGGCTGTTGCCTTGCACGGCCCGACCATCACTGATCTGCTGCGTGCGTCCGTCTGATGCCACGGTCCATCGGACGCACGCAGCCATGTTCCCGCGTCGGTGCGCACGCGTTTGGACCACGCGCGCACGTTCCTCGACGTGGACCTGCTCGTCGCTGACTCCCGCGAGGCGCTGGAGTACACCACTGCGGCCGCCGCCCTCGCTGTCCCCCAGGCATCGCGGCCGCCGATACCGTCGACTGTCACATGCCGGGTCGGAGGTCGCGGGGCCAGGCTCACCACGACGCGATCGAAGTTTTTGGTATCCGCTCGGGGCAGACGGGCCTTCGGCGCTCAGTGCCCGCCCGGCAGCGCCTCGCCGTGCGCGCGCGATCGGTGCGGCAGGGCAAACAAGAGCAACAGCGTTGCCGACCATAGTCCGATGTTGAAGAGCAGCGACCAGTCGAAGGAGTCGCTGAAGTTCCGTTCGCGCGCCGCCACCGCGGTTCCGGCCAGGATCCGCGACACCGCCGGATTGCTGGGTCCCGCGAACCGGCAGGACGGCGGCACCACTGTCGGGTCCTTCTCGCTCGACCGGTCGTGGAAACACTGCTGGAACTGCTGCACGATGCCGGCCGCGGCCGGCGCCGGCACGTGCTGCCCCACCAGCGCTCGCCGCAGGCCCGGCGAGTAGGCGCGTGCCACGGAGGTCGAGTGGCCGGCCAGCAAGCCGAAGAAGATGACGCCAATGACCGCGACACCCACCGCCCCGCCGACCTGCTGGACGGTGGTCAGCACGCCGGATGCCGAGCCCGCGTCCCGGGGATCCACACCGGCGAGAATCACGTTGACCAGCGGGGCAACGACGCAGCCCAGCCCAAGGCCCGAGATCAGGAAGGAAGGGATGATCTGGTACGAGGTCAGTCCATTGCCGGCCCCATGCACCGTCAGGATCAGCAAGCCCATTCCCGCGACCAACAGCGCGGTTCCCACGATCAGGATGGTCCGCCCCAGCCGGGCGGCCAGCCGGGCCGAAGCGATCGACGCGAGAAAGGCGCCAACCGAGAACGGCAGTGTGGTGAGACCGGTGTGGAGGGCGCTGTAACCCAGACCGATCTGCACGAAGATCGAGAACGTCAGGAAGAATGCCGGGATTGCGGCCAGAAAAAGGAAGCTCACCGCCGAGCCCACGTTGAACGAGCGATTGTGGAAGAGCTTGTAGACCAGCAGGGGTGATGCGTTCCGCGCGTTCAACCCGCGTTCGAAGAGCGCAAACACGAACAGAACCGGTACGCTCGCCACGAGACAGATATAGGCCCACGCCGGCCAGCCGGCGTCTCGTCCTTCCACCAGCGGCCACACCAGCAGGAACAGCCCCGCCGAGACGATCAGAACGCCGATCAGATCGAGGCGCGGCGCGGTGGGTGAGCGTGACTCGTGCAGCAGGAAGGACGCGGCGATGAGAACAATGATCCCGACCGGCAGGTTCACCAGAAAGATCGGGCGCCAGTCCAGGCCGGCGACGTTCAGCTGAATCAGAATGCCTCCCAGCAACGGTCCGGTGATGGTTGCCAGCCCGATCACCGCACCGAATGCCGCGAACGCCTGCGGCCGCTCGTGTGGCGGAAACAGCACCTGAATGACCGACAGCACCTGCGGATACATCAGGCTCGCCATCAATCCCTGCAGCACGCGAGACGCGATCAGCATCTCGGGCGATTGCGCCACACCGCAGAGCAGCGACGCCAGCACGAAGCCGCCCATCCCGACCATGAACAGGAGCTTGCGCCCGTAAATGTCTCCCAGACGACCGCCGGTGATCAGTACCACTGCGTAGGCGAGCTGGTAGAGCGCCAGAACCAGCTGCACCTGACCAAAGCTGGCGTTCAGGTTCCGCTGAATCGATGGAATCGCCACATTGACAATCGATATGTCCAGCAGCACCATGAACGCCGCGCCGAGCACCACGAACAGCGCCCGCCAGCGCCGTGGGTCACCCTCTAGCGCGCCGGCAGCACCCGCGGCTCTCGGTTCGCCTTCAACCTTCATCAAGAGATTCCTCTTCAGTCCTTGATGTCCGCCGGCGCGGGCAGTGACGCGGCCCCGCGTGTGGCCCGCGTGATGCGGCTCGCCGCCGCGCCGTCCGGCAATTCAAGCGTACGCGACGGTCGGGCTCCGATCTATATGGCCAAGTGCGGTCGGCAGGACCGCCGCGGTGCAACACCGGTTGCACGCTTTCCTCGACACCGACGGAGTGGCGGATAAAGCAATGGCGGGACACCGCGGGCCAGTGTCGTGGCCACGCAGTACCATGGGTCGATGAGCTGGGACGAGGCATTTTCCGACCGCTATGAGGAATGGTCGGCTCCCATGACAGCCGACATCCCTTTCTACGTCGAGCTTGCGCGCCAGGCACCAGGCCCGATCATCGAGCTCGCGATTGGGAACGGCCGGGTGGCCATTCCAGTCGCGCAGGCAACTGGGCGGACGGTTATCGGCATCGACTCCTCGCCATCGATGCTCGAGCAGGCACGGTCCCGGGCAGCCGAGGCGGGAGTCGAGCTTGAGCTGCGTGAAGGAGACATGCGCGACCTCGCCCTCGACGAACCGGCGGGGCTCATCTACTGCCCGTTCCGTGCGCTGCTGCACGTGCCGACCTGGGCCGGTCGCCGACACACTTTTGAGCGCGTCGCCTCCTCGCTACGTCCCGGTGGACGGTTTGCCTGGAACGCCTTCGCCTTCGACCACCATATCGCGGCTCGCCTGGATGGGCAGGACGTGGAGACGCCCGTCCCTCACACGGTCCGATACGCCGTCGGCGATAACCGGGTCGACCTCACACTTGATAACGGAGCAGTGAGCTCCATTTGGTGGGCCACCAAGAACGAGTGGCTTGGCCTCATAGATGTCGCCGGGTTCCAGCTGGAGGCACTCTACGGCGGTTTCGGCGGAGAACCGTTCACCGAAGACAGCCGGGAATACGTCTTTATTGCCCGCCGCTGACCGGGCAGTCGAGGTGCGGGACGACGAGCACCCACCCTCGAGCCGATAGTCGTTCGGGCGAAAGGGTGGCCCGACCAGTTGACCGCGCGTTACTCGTGGGCGACGTGAAGCGAGCACGCCGGTCGCACCGGACCGGCGTGCTCACCAGAGCGGGGAGGGTGGACTACTCCGACTGCAGTACCTCTGCGACCCGGCTGGAGGCAGCCCACTGTGCCGGAATCCAGGCGCCGACCGCGGCAATGGCCACGCCGGCCAGCGCCAGCAGCGGGTAGATACGGTGATCGATCAGGTCGAAGAAGGACGGCGGGATGGCGGTATCGCTCGCAACCTGCCCCATGAACTGGATGATCTCGCGGTGCAGCAGGTAGCCGGCAGGAATGCCCAGCGCACCTGCGACCACGCCGAGGACGGCGACCGACGTGATGACCATCGCCACGACCTGCGCCGGCGCCATGCCGATTGCCTTCAGAATGGCGACGTCGCGGACCTTTTCCCGCGTCGTCAGCACGACCGTGTTGAAAACTCCCGCCACCGCGATCGAGATGAGCACCACCGCCAGCCCACCAATGACCGTGTTGAACAGGATGAACGTCGTGTTGGACGATGAGTGCTCCACGGTGCGGACGTCCAGCGCATTGATCTGACCGGTCCCGGCCGACGCCTGCGCAAGCTGGTACGCGTAGGTCTGCGGATCCACGCCGGATCTGACCTGAATCTCGTAGTCCGTTGCCTGGAGAGCCGGATCGACCGCGGCGACGGCCGCCCAGCCGCCACGCAGCAGCAGATCCTGGTCGGTCTGATCGAGCACCTCGCCGACGAGACGCAGGTGGATCGGGCGTCCTCGCAGGTAGGCGGTGAACTCCTGCCCTACCTGCAGGTGAGCTTCCTGCACAAGCTTGGTCGGCGCCACGACCTCGCCAGGACCGGAGAACCAGCGTCCGGAGATCATGGCGTAGCCGAGCCAGGACGAGGCGCCGCGATATGCGTAGTAGTTGATCGGCTCCGCGATCCCGGGTACCGCTACCGAATCCTGAACTTCAGCCACGTATCGCGCGGTGTCTGGATTGGACCGGATCAGGCGCACCACCTGCCGGTCGCTCGGAACGACCGGCGCCGGACCACCCTGGAATCCCCGCTTCCCGACGCCGGGCGGCAGAGTCGGCGGCCGGCTGACCTGCACCGGCGCGTACTGGTCGCGGATGAGATGCGCCGCTACCTGCTGCAGCGACAGGTGCAGGCTCAGGGCAAAGACGACGGTTGTGGCGCCAATCAGGATGGCTCCCAGCGTTGTGGCCGAGCGCAGCGGCCGAGCGACGGCATCGCCGGCGCCGAGGCTCAGGACCCGCGGCAGAGGAAGTCGCGCCAATCGGCTATCCAGCCCGCTGGCGCGGCCGGCTCGCGGCGCGCTGCCCCGGGTGATGGCGTCAACCGCGCTCATGCGGCCGGCGCGCAGGGCGGGTGACAGGACCGAGAGGATGGTCGCCACCAGCACTCCCGCCAGGACCAGCAGATCGACCGGCACAACCGCTGTGAACGGCGCCGGCAGGCCGAGCGCGTGGGCGGTTTGCTGCAGGAACGGCTGGCTGGCGAGCGTGCCGAGCGGTATCCCCGCCAGGCAGCCAGCAGCCACCGGCGCCAGGATCTCGAACATCAGCACCAGCACGACCTGACCCGGTGTGAAGCCGATGGACTTCATCACGCCGAAGTCCCGGTAGGCGGCGATGACCACGCCCGTCACCACGTTGGTGATGATGAGCACCGCCGCCAGCAGGGCGAAGGCGCTGAAGGCCAGCAGGAACGGGATCATCACCGAGGTGGTGATGTCGGCGTTCCGCTTCACGTCCAGGTAATTGCTGGTACTCACCACCGAGCCCGGCGGCAGGTGGCCGGCGATCGCCTGCGTGGCATGCCGGAGGTCGGCATCCGTGGCCGAGGGCTGGACGCGGTAGATCATCTGGTACTCCAGTACGCTCCCCGGTGAGACGAGCGCCGGCAGCTCGCCCGGCAGTACCCAGGCGTCGGTGTAGGGGCTGACCGACGCCGCGACGCCAGCCACCAGCAGGGATTGCGACCCATTCTTCCCGCCCACCGAAACTCGGTCGCCCGGACCGGCTCCGAGATCGTCGGCGAGGTGCTGGGAGAGCACGATCTCGCCGTTCGCGCGCGCCCACCGTCCGCTCTCGATGGTGAGACGATCGACAGCGGCGTCGGGGCGGCTGCGCCCGGCGATTGTGGCGCCGGCGCCCAACCCGGGCGGCGCGGTGCTGATGTCGGTGTTGATCTGCCGCCACGGGCCGGCGAACGCCGTGACGCCGCGCGCATGCCCGGTGCCGATCAATTGACTCCGGGTGACGTGCCGGGCATCGTAGGCGATGGTCAGGTGCGCGCCGTTGGCATGCGCGAAGGCATGGTCGTAGGGAGCGTCGGTCTCGATCAACAGGCTGAGCGCCATGGTGGCGGCGCCACTGGACAGTACGATGACGAAGGCGATGATCAGGGTCTGCAGCTTGCGGCGGCGCAGATCGGAGAAGGCAGCGGTGCGGACCGCTTTCATCCCATCACCTCCAGGAGGACATGGTCGCGTGCGATTGCGCCGTCGACCAGCGTCACGATGCGATCGGCGTAGCGCTCCGCCAGACGGGGATCGTGCGTCACCAGGACGATCGTCTGGCCGGCGCTGTTCAGATCGCGGAACAGGTCGAGGACTTGCTCGCCGCTGTGGGTGTCCAGCGCGCCGGTCGGCTCGTCGGCGAGGAGCAGGACCGGTCGATTGATGAGCGCGCGCGCAATTGCTACCCGTTGCCGCTGGCCGCCACTCAGGCGCGCCGGAAAACTGGCGGCGTGGCCGCTGATCTCCAGCTGGCTCAGCAGCTCGCGCGCGCGCTCCACGCCGGCCTTCCGCGGCATCCCGGCCAGCTGGGCGGCAATGAGCACATTGTCGAGCACCGTAAGATTGTCGAGCAGGTTGAAGAACTGGAAGATGAGCCCAATCTTCCGGCGGCGGTACCGTGCCAGCGCCGATTCACCCAGTCCGGTGATCTCCTCACCATCGACTGTGACCGTGCCGCGGGTGACGCGGTCGAGTCCGGCGACCAGGTTGAGCAGCGTGGACTTGCCGCTGCCCGACGGCCCCATGATGGCCGTCACCTCTCCGGAGGGAATCCGGAGTGAGACGGCATCGAGCGCCGGCGGCGCGTCCGCTGCCGAGCCATAGATTTTGGTAACGCTGCTGAGCTCGACGAGTGCGTTCATGCGTACCTCCTTGTTTCGCTGGGCACAGGCCAGGTGAAGGTTTCGAAACCCTCCGGAGCCGGGCACGGAGCCGCCGGCCTACGGGTCTCGAAAGACACTCTAAGCCCGGGGAGGCAATGCAGTCGTCGCCCTGCGGGGGCACCATGGGTCCGCCGGCAGGATGATTCTCGGCGCCGTCATCCTCAGGATGGACGCTGCGTCCACCTGTGGGATGACGCGCCGCCCGAACCGGTGCTACTACACTGGTCCCATGATGAAACGAGCGGCGCTCTTCGGCCATTTCGGGGCCAGGGTGAGAGCGCAATCTGAAGTGCCGCCAAATGGCGCTGCCGGTTCGGGTGCGGCGGACAGCCTTCCCGCCCTCGGTCCCTGGGGACTGTCTCCCGCGGCGTTCGATGCGGTGCTGGTTGTGCTCCTGAGTGCCGGCATCCTCGGGGAAGCGCTGGGTGAACGTGGTGTCTTCAACCCGCTCGTACTGGTCATGGCCGTCCCGCTGATCTGGCGACGCCGCTACCCGCTGTTTGTATTTGGCGCGGTCGTCTTTGGGGCGATCGTGGCGGCGACCGACGCTCAGTATGTCGGGTTCTTCTGCATCATGGTCGCGGCATATTCAGTGGGAGCGTACGGCCGCCATCGGCTGCTCTCCCTGGCCATCTTCCTGGCTACGGCCGCCGGCGTCGATATCCACTACGGCGGTGCTCTGCCCAACCTTCCCAACGCCTCGGGTCCGTTCCTCATCCTCATCCCCTTCTGGATCATCGGCACCGCCATGCGCACGCGCCAGCTGCGGGCCGACGCGTTTGAGAGCAAAGCCGCGCGGCTGGAGCGCGAGCAGGAGCAGGCGATGGCGGCGGCGCTCGCCGAAGAGCGCTCCCGCATCGCCCGCGAGCTGCACGACGTCGTCGCCCACAGCGTCAGTGTGATGGTCGTGCAGGCCGGCGCCGCCCGGCAGGTCCTCACCTCGTCGCCGGAGGAGGCACGCGAGGCGTTGCTGGCGGTGGAAGCGAGCGGTCGCGAGGCAATGGGCGAGCTCCGAAACCTGCTCGGGCTGCTCAATCAGGATGGCGGCGAGGTCGATCTCGCTCCCCAGCCAGGCACCGACCAGCTCGAAGCCCTGATCCAGCGCGTTCGGGAAGCCGGTCTGCCGGTGGAGCTGCGCATCGAGGGTGAGCCGGTCTCACTGCCGGTGGGGCTCGATCTCGCCGCCTACCGGATCGTGCAGGAAGCGCTGACCAACGCCCTCAAATACTCCGGCCTGGCGCGCACCCAGGTCGTCCTGGACTACCGCGACGGCGAGCTGAAGCTAGAGATTCTCGACGACGGGCCGGGCGGACCTGCCGCCAGCCGCATTGACGCCCCTCCGGGCCGCCGCGGCCTGGCCGGCATGCGCGAGCGAGTTGTCATGTACGGCGGCCGCCTGGAAGCCGGTCCCCGCCTCGAGCGGGGCTACGCCGTGCGGGCCTGGTTGCCAATCGACGAGGCAGCCGCCCCCTCACCCCCCGACCCCCTCTCCCTCGAAGGGGAGAGGGAGAGAGCACAGGAACAGGAACCATACTCCCCGTCTCCCTCAGAGGAGAAGCGGAGGAGAGCAAACGAGCAGCAACCATACTCCCCTTCTCCCCCGGAGGGAGAAGGGGCTGGGGGATGAGGGGGCAACGTGCGCGTTCTCATCGCCGACGACCAATCACTGGTGCGAGCCGGCTTCCGCATGATCCTGGCGGCGCAGCCGGACATCGAGGTGGTGGGCGAGGCGCATGACGGCGAGGAGGCCATCTCCGCCTGGCGGCGCCTGCGGCCCGACGTGATTCTGATGGACATTCGCATGCCCCGGCTGGATGGGCTGGAAGCTGTGCGCCGCATTCTGGCGAGTGCCGGTGACAGAGATGACCCGTCGACCACGCGGGTGATCATCCTCACCACCTTCGACCTGGACGAGTACGTCTATGCCGCGCTCCAGGTCGGCGCCAGCGGCTTTCTGCTCAAGGATGTCACGCCCGAGCAGCTGATAGCCGCGGTACGGCTGGTCTCGGCCGGCGACGCCTTACTGGCGCCCTCGATCACCCGGCGTCTGGTGGAGCGCTTCGCTCGCCCCCAAACGGCGCCGCCTATCTCTCGCGCCGAGCTGTCGACACTCACACCGCGCGAGCTGGAAGTCCTGAAGCTAATCGCCCGCGGGCTGAGCAACGCTCAGATCGCGGCCGAGCTGTTTCTGAGCGAGGCGACGGTGAAGACACACGTCGCCCGCATTCTCTCCAAGCTCGAGCTGCGCGACCGCGTCCAGGCGGTGGTGCTGGCCTACGAGCTCGGCGTCGTCCAGGCGGGACAGAAATGAATCGCTGCGCACCACTTTGACGGCGTGAAGCGCCCGCCAGTACTCAACCGGTGGATCCGCCCTGTCGGACGCGGCTCATCGGAGTGGACGTAAGATTGTCTCGAGTGAGCGTGGGGAGGCATGGAATGAGTATCAGAAGGGTCGTGCCCGATCTGCGGACCGACCAGATCGCCGAGAGCAGGGATTTCTACACCCAGGTCCTGGGCATGGAGGTAACGATGGACATGGGCTGGATCGTCTTCCTGGTATCTCCCGGTAATCCCACCGCCCAGGTGCAGCTCATGACCCACGATGCCGCCGCCCCAATTGTGCCGAACATCACCATCGAGGTTCAGGATGTGGATGCGGTCCATGCTTCCGCGGTGCGTTTTGGCGCGCAGATCGTCTATCCCCTGACCGACGAGCCATGGGGCGTTCGCCGCTTCTTTGTTGCCGATCCGAGCGGCACGGTGATCAATGTCATGATGCATGCGAGCGGGTAGAGCACCCGGTCGGGGCATTCGCCCGCCCCAATAGACCTCGAAAGAGGCCGTCGAGTGGCCGGCACCGCCCCTCACACAAAGATTGGCGTGAGGTCGAGGGCGGCCAGATGCTCGTCCAGACGCTCGCCGCTCCCTTCCGTGTTGAAGCGCTCGGCGGCGTCGAGCACCTTCGGTAGCAACCGGGTGTCGCTGGCCGTGTTGAGAAACACGTTCGGGTTCGCCATCACCCACTGCACCGCCGCGTCGATATCGGCCTGTTCCTGTAGCGGCTCGTACCACGTGGTGGTCGAGCGCTCGCGGCCCCACCAGGGACGCAGGGCAATCGACTTGATGGTCTGCACGGCCACATTCCGGCTCCGGCATCTCTCAATCAGCCGGCCGAAGTCGGCGGCATACTTCGCGTCCTGCATCACGACGTAGCTATAGGGCAGGAGGACGGAGTCGAGGTCGAAGCGCTCGAGACTGCGCAGGTGCATCGCCGCCGTCGACATGCCGTGGCCGGTAACCCCGATGAACCGCACCAGGCCCTGCTCCCGTGCCTCGATGGCTGCCTCCAGCGCGCCGCCCGGACTGAGCGCCTGATCCCACTCGATGGGATCGACCAGATTGTGCAGCTGAATCAGATCGATCGCACTGACCCGCAAGCGCTCCAGGGACCGGTGGATGCTGTCTCTCGCCTCCTGATACGAGCGGTCTCCGGTCTTTGTCGCAAGGAAGAATCGGTCGCGGTAACGGTCCATCCACGGACCGATGCGAAGCTCGGCGTCACCGTAGCTTGCCGCCACGTCGATGTGATTGACACCGTGTTCCAGCAGCGCTTCGAGCGTCCGGTCGGCCTCGCCCTGCGTGACATTCATGAACGCCGCCGCTCCGAAGATCGTTCGGCTGCTCTGATGGCCGGTTCGGCCAAATGCCAGTCTCTGAATCATGTGCTCTCTACCTCCTCCTCAGTTCTCCGCCAGATCTCGCCTGCCATAGGATCGCGCATCTCCTCCAGCAAATGGGTCACCAGCCCGATCGGGCGTGCCATCAGTCCGAGCCCCCGGCAGATCTGCCAGGGGATTCCGAGCTCGCTGGCTACGGCGCCGATGGCGCCGGTGACGTTGACCGGCAGTCGGCGGCCCATCTGGCTCTCCGCCTCGGCGCCGATCAGCTGCATCAGCCGGACATACGGGCCGGCGAGGGCATGCTCTCCGGCGAGCGCGAAGAGTCGCGTGGTTCGTGGATCGACCGGCTTGTGAATAGGATGGCCGAGTCCGGGGATCGCCTGCTTCCGCTGGCGGTGCTCGCGCACGATGCCGGCGGCCAGCGTCTCCAGCTCGCCGCCTGCCCCTTCCGGCGGCAGGGCTTCCTGCAGCATCCGCGCGGCTCCTTCGATCGTCCCGACGAATACCGAGCCCAGGCCCAGCAGGCCGGCGGCAACCGCCCCCTGCAGCGACTCTGGTGCCCCGAGATAGGCCAGTCGCGCGGCAATCGTGCTGGGCGTGATGCCGTGCTCGACCAGCGCCACGAGCATGGCGTTGAAGACGATGGACTCGCCCTCGCCCGGCAACCGACCGAGCAGCTCCAGAAACGCCATGTCGCCCAGGTTCACGGCACCCATGAGATCGGCCGCCAGATCGAGCCCGCGCACCGTGATCCTGTCCGACGCGCTCCGGCTGAGCTCCGACCGGATACGCTGCCGGCCGGCCGTCGGATCGCTCATGGCGCCGCCAGCCGCTCGCGGGCCATCTCCCGCAGGCGGTGCTTCTCGGCACGCTGGGTCTCCGTCTTCGGCAGTGCCTCGACAAGCCAGAGGTGCCGCGGCACTTTGAACGGCGCGAGCCGCTCGCCGCACCACGTCAGCAGATCGTCCACGTCCGTCGGTTGCGCGCCGGGAGCGGGGCGCGGCACCACGAACGCGGCAATCTCCTCGTCGGTCAACTCGGAGGGAATGCCGACGACCGCCGCTTCCTGCACTGCGGGATGCGCGGCTAGCGCCTCCTCGACCTCGACCGACGCCACGTTCTCTCCGCGCACCCGGATGATATCCTTCTTGCGATCGACGAAATAGAAGAACCCGTCCTCGTCGCGGCGGACGAGATCGCCCGTGTAGAGCCAGCCGTCGCGGATCGTCTGCGCCGTCTGCTCGGGGTCGCGAAAGTACCCCTTCATCAGCACCGGGTTGCGAAAGATCAGCTCGCCGGTCTCCCCTGCCGGCACCTCCCGGCCCGCGCCATCTACCACCCGCGCTTCATTGCGGATCGGCCGGAAGGGATGCTGGCGCGGCTTCCCCAGCGATCCGGGACGCCGCTCGCCGTGGATCGACTCGATCAGGCCGTAGGTGGTCTCGCTCATCCCGATTCCCGAGATCAGCGTGAACCCAAACCGCTGCTCCACTTCCGCCCGTAGCGGACCGGGCAGCGCCGGGCCGCCGTAGGTCAGACGCACCTGGTGCCGTCGCTCCTCGGGTGTCACCTCGCGCTTCATGAGGATCGCCAGCATCGAGCCGATGTAGTTGAAGACGTTGACACCGTACTCCGCCATGTCCGGCCAGAACCGGGAAGCGCTGAAGCGCTCGACCAGCACCACGGCGGCGCGAGCGGCGATTGCGCCCATCGTGGTGTACGCCTGCGAATTGATGTGGAAGAGGGGCAGGCAGAGGTAGATCCGCTCGCCCCGCCGCAGCTCCACCCAGTGGGCGTACCCCTCGCCGGTCAGCACGTAGTTGCCATGTGTCTGCATCACTGCCTTGGGCCGGCCGGTCGTGCCGGACGTGCTGATCAGGCTGATGACGTCGCCGGCCGCAAGCTCGACGCGGGGTGCCTCCGGCTCCGCTCGGCGCAGCATCTCGGAAAAATCGTCGAAACGATCGTCGGCTCCCAGCGTGAGCACCCGGCGCAGACCTGATACCCTGCGCATCGCCTCCCGGAATACCGCGCGATAGCGCTCGCCGGCCAGCGCGCATACCGGCTCGGTGAGTGAGAGGAGATACGCCACCTCACCTGCCTGCCAGCGGGTATTGATCGCGACCAGGATGCCGCCAATCTTCGCCAGTCCCAGCCAGGCTTCGAGGAAGACGGGCGAGTTGTCGAGCATGAAGGCAACGCGATCGCCTTTGCGGACGCCCAGCCGGTACCAGGCCGCCGCCGCGGCATCGACTCGGCGGTTGAAGTCCTGGTACGTCACGCGCTCCGCGCCGTGGACGAGGAAGGTATCGTCCGGCGCCTCCTCGACGGCGGCCTCGAGGAAACTGCGGACGTTCAGCCACTGGAGCTCGTCGAGCGCCGGCGGCGAAGCAGCGGTGGACGCGCTATACGGTTCGCGCAAGCTCGCCGGTAACCTCGGCCAGGTGCTTCTCGGTGATGTTACCGTCGCCTCGCTCCACCCGCAGCCGGTGTGCGGCCGCCAGCACGTCGACCGGCGACTGACCCTCGGGCGGTGTGAATTTGTAGTAGGCCAGCTCGATCAGCGAGCCGTTGGGATCGCGGAAGTAGAGCGAGTCCATGAAGCCGCGATCGACCCGGCCGGTGTTGGGATATCCGGCGTCGGCCAGCCCGCGAACCGCCCGCTCGAAGACCTCGGGTGACACCGCGTAGGCGATATGGTGGACGGCGCCCACCGCCTCGGGATTCGGCGTCGAGTCGGTTGCCCGGTCCTCCCGGACAAAGAAGGTGATCAGACGTCCATCCCCGGCGTCGAAGTACAGGTGGGTTTCCTCGGGCACATCGAGATTCGGCTGTTCTAGCACCAGCGGCATGCCGAGAATGCCCTGGTAAAAGTCGATCGTATCCCGGCGGTTCGAGCCGATCAGGGTGATATGGTGTACTCCGGATGTCGGTATCTGTACGCTCATGGCTCCGTACTTCCCGTGAAGATTGCGTGGAGCGCTGCGCGAGCCGGCGCCCCACTCGTCTGGCGTTCCGTCATTGACCAGGCCGGCAGCTGGCAGTGGAGAAGCATCCGCGGACGCGGGTGGTCTCACCATCCTTACCGTACACCCGACATGCGCGGCGAACAACGCCTCGCTCCGGGCAGTACTACCATGAGGCGCTGCATGCGGACCGCCTTTCGCCCGCTCTGGACGTCGGCACGAGATGCCTGCCGCGCCAGGTCGCCGTCCTGACGCTGCAAAATGGATTGAAGGGCACTCGCCGACCGCGGCGGGAGGCCACTCTACCGAACCCCAGGGAGACATTTCAATGTGCTTTGACGACGATTCCCATCCACCCATCTCGCTCTCGGCCAACAGCAGCGCTCGCGGCGAAGCTCTGCGAATCACCGCGGCCGACGGCACGCGGGTTGCCGCCTATATGGCCACACCGGGCGAGGGCGCTCGGAGCCAGGTGGTGATCTTGCCGGATGCCCGCGGTCTCCACCACTTCTACCGCGAGCTGGCGCTGCGCTTTGCCGACGTCGGCATACGGGCGCTGGCCTTCGACTACTTCGCCCGCAGCGCCGAGGACGACGATCGCTCCGAGCCGTTCGACTACCGGTCCCACATCCAGCTGATGACCCCGGACACCTTCGCCCAGGACCTGACCGCCGCGGTCGACCGCATTCGGCAAGGAGACGGCTCATCCCTTCCCACATTCACGGTGGGCTTCTGCATGGGCGGCTCGCTTTCACTGTGGGCGGGTACGCGCGGCCTGAACCTGGCCGGAGTCATTGCCTTCTATGCCTCGCTCAGCCGGAGCTTCGGGGCGGTCACGCCTGCCCTCGAATGGGCGCCACGCATCACCTCCCCGGTGTTGGGGCTGTTCGGCGGCGCCGATCAGGGTATACCGCGCAGCGAGGTCGACCAGCTCGAGGACGAGCTGGAGGAAGCGCGGATTCCGCACGAGATCATCGTCTACCCGGACGCACCGCACAGCTTCTTCGACCGAAAAGCCGCCGAATTCGCCACGGAGTCGGCCGATGCCTGGGCCCGCGTGCAGGGGTTTATCGGGCGCTACGAGCCGGTGCGGGTGTAGCGGCTACAGCATCTCCAGGGCGCGGCGCGTCTCCTCGACACCCACCCGCCACATCTCGAGCATCTGCTCGTCCGGCTTCCGGTAGGCGCCGCCGTAGTTGCCGTCACCCAGCAGCGCGCGTGCCGCCTGTGGCCCGAGCGCCCGCAGCGCCTCGGTGTCGACCGGCTCCTTCACGCTCTCGGGAACAGGTGCCACCCGGTTCCAGGGGAGATTCTCCATCCAGGAGGCATGCGAGCCGACCGGATCGATGGCCTGCACGGCGCGCGCCGTCGCCGGCGCATTCCACCAGGAGTGGAAGAGTACCTTGCTGCCGGGATGCGTGGCCATCCACTCCGGCGCGAACGAACCCGCCGGGGCGTTGCCGCCGTGGCCATTGACCACCAGGAAACGACGGAATCCCTGCCCGTGGAGCGAGTCTAGCAGGTCGCCCAGCACCGCGAGATAGGTGGAGACACGCAGACTCACCGTACCGGGAAACGCCAGGAAGTACGGCGTGATGCCGTACGGCAGCACCGGGAACACCGGTACGCCGAGCGGCTCCGCCGCCTCGAGCGCCACACGCTCGGCGAAGATGAGGTCGGTCGCCAGGCTGAGATAGCCATGCTGCTCGGTCGAGCCCAGCGGGATCACGGCCCGATCGTCGTCGCGCAGATACTCCTCGACCTGCATCCAGTTCAGCTCGCTCACCCGCACGAGGTCTTCTCCTTACAGCGGCGGCTTTCGCGCCGCCCAGTCATGATTGCGCTCGTAAGTCCGGGCCAGCCGGTAGAGTGTGGCCTCGGAGAACGGCCGCCCCATGAGCTGGACTCCAATCGGTAATCCGTCGCCGGAGAAGCCGCAGGGCAGGGTGAGCGCCGGTAGCCCGGTAACATTCGCCGGGATGGCGGCGTTGATCGCCGCGGCGGTCGGATCCTCGCTGTCCTCATCTCGCTTCATCGCCTCGTCAATCGGCACCGTCGTGGTCGGCATGGTGGGACCGATTAGTGCGTCGAGACCGTGCGCGACAAACATCTGGCGGGTGACATCCTTCAGCACGGAGCGAGCTCGCAGCGCCTGGACGTGGTGCGTGGCGGGGATCAGCTCGCCCAGCTCCAACATGACCCGCGTCTCCGCATCGAGCTGGGCACCGCGCTCGCGCAGCAGCGCGCGATGCTCGGCGCTGCCTTCGGCCAGCAGGATCGTGAGTCCGACAGGTCCCATCACCGTCAGCTCCGGCATGCGGACCTCCACGACCTCCGCTCCCAGCTCGGCCAGCTCAGCCAGCGCCGCCTCGACCGCATCCGCAACGTCGGACCAGACACCGGCGCCGAAGAAGAGATCGCGCTCAACGCCGATGCGGAGCCCGTCCGCACCCCCGTCCATGCTTGCCAGGTAATCCGGCACCGGTTCGTCGATGCTTCCCGGGTCACGCCGATCATAGCCGGCGATCGCGGCCAGGAGCAGGGCATTGTCGAGGACGGTGCGGGTCATCGGTCCGGCGTGGTCGAGTGACGGGCTGAGCGGCACCACGCCGTGGCGGCTGACGCGCCCGTAGGTAGGCTTGAGTCCAACCAGGCCGTTGAGCGCAGCCGGTTCGCGGATGGATCCGCCGGTATCGGTGCCGATCGCGGCGAAGGCGGAGCGAGCGGCAACCGCCGCTCCCGAGCCGGCGCTCGAGCCACCCGGATAGTAGTCAGGTGCCCAGGGCGAGCGCGTGGGCGGGATGTTTACCCCGTAGGCCAGCTCATGGGTTACGGTCTTCCCCGCGATCACCGCGCCGGCCGCGCGCAACCGTTCGACCACCGCTGCATCGTGATCCGTGCTGAAGCCGCGCAAAGCTGCCGAGCCGGCTTCGGTCGGCGCATCGGCGGTGGCGAGCAGATCCTTGATCGCCAGCGGAACACCGTGCAGCGGGCCCCGCCAGCGGCCCCTCGCCAGCTCGCGATCGCGCTCCCGCGCGCTTTCCAGAGCGACCTCGCCGTACACGTGGGCGTAGGCGTGAATCAGCGGCTCGGTCTCGGCGATGCGCTCCAGGGTTGCCTCGGTAAGCTGCAACGAGGACACATCGCCGCGACGCACCGCGTCGCCGGCCGCGGCCAGTGTGAGGTCGACGAGGTCAATCATGCCAGCGCGGGTCGAATCGGCCGACCGGCGCGGCGCCGCTCAGGCCGAGCGCCTCGATGCGCGTGACCGAAGCCAGCTGATCGCGCAACGCCGTGGCGAGCGGCGCCAGATCCTCATCGGGAATCGAGAAGCCCAGCAGCGCCGCCATGTCACGCAGCAGCTGGTGCGCCACCGGCTCGCCGGGAGCGGTCGGGAGATAAGCCAATGGGTGCCTCGGGAAGCAGGGCAAGACTTCAGGACAACTTATGGCACATTGTCGTTGCTCTCCTGATGATACGAGGGGACGGCTATGCCCAGCCCCAATCGCTCCCGCGCACCTCTCAGCAGAAAGAGGAGCGGTTATCGGTGGTCGTGGCGGACTCTCGGCTCATGTGGTCAGCTTGACAACGCCATCCTGGTAGGTTTGGTGGTTAGACAATCTGTTGTGGAGTAGCGCCACAAGCCGAGGAAGCCGCGAGCAGATCTGACCGCGGCTCCTATCAGCGTGGTCGCGAGAATGACTACTTCACGGCGATCCACTTCCCCCCTGATGAACAGGCCCAGAAGGTCATCTTGTTCTTGGCGCCGAACTGGAGCACGAGCCGGCCGACGAAGCTCGAGCCGTTGCAGTCGGTCGCCGGTGGTGCGGAGGTGTTCGTGACCAACGGGAGCTGGAGGTAAGAGCCGTAGCTGGTGCCTGCCTGCCCCACCTGGAAGAGGCTCGCCGGGCTCTGCGTTCCGATGCCGACGCTTACCGCATTACTGCCGGTGCCACCCAGGACCAGGGCATTGCTCTCGCCGACCGTGGCGTTGGCACCGATGGCGGTGGCGTTGTTGAGCTGGGTGCTCGATGCGGCGCCGGCGGAGTAACCGAGGAACGTATTGTCGGAGCCGGTGGTGTTGCCGTTCCCACCATTCGCACCCGCATACGAACCCAGGACAGTGTTCTGGATCCCCGTGGTGTTGGAGTAGAGCGCAGTGTCGCCGATGGCGGTGTCATCGTGGCCCGTCGTGTTACTGATCAGCGAATTGGTACCGACGGCGGTATCGTAGTAGCCCGTGCTGTTCACGTACAGCGCCTGGCTCCCATCGGCCACGTTCTCGTGGCCAGTGGAGCTGTAGCGCATCGCCTCGTACCCATCAGCTGTGTTGTTGTAGCCCGTGGTGTTGCCGTTCAACGCCGTGAAGCCAGCAGCCGTGTTGTTGTTCCCGTTGCTGTTGGTCAGCGCGCCGTAGCCAGCCGCCGTGTTGTCGGTGCCCGTGGTATTCGAGCCGAGCGCCGCCACGCCGAAGGCGCTGTTGGCGTAACCTCCGTTCTCACTGGCGAGGGCGTTGGTTCCGTAACAGGTGTCGTCAGAGCCGGCACCGGGGCTGCTGCAGTAGGCGTTCGACAACGGGTGCACCGCCAGGCTCTGGGAGGGCACCAGCACCACCAGCAGCGCCGCGGCCAGACTCGCCACCGCCGCCCGCCGCTTCCACGCACTTGCACCGTCTTGGGACGGGATCCGTGTCTGCTGATTGACTGTCATTCGATCTCTCCTTACTTCGCGTAAAGTCTCCGCTCTCGTTCGGAGCCCATGGCCGGAGGTGTCTACTCCAGTAGCTGCGTGCTACTTCTCGATCGCCCACTTCCCAGTTGGAGCACAGCCATACAGCGTCAACGCCTTGCCGGTGTAAACCTGTACCATGCGCCCGACGAAGCTCGTGGTGTTGCAATCGCTGGCCGGCGGCGCGCCGCTCGCTTGCACCAGCGGGATCTGGACATAGCTTCCGAAGCTCGTGCCGGCGGTGCCGACCTGGAGCAGCGTGCCGCTGCCGCCCGAAGGAGCAATCGTCGCCGACTTGCCGGCGCTCAGGATACCCCCCACCGTTCCGTTCCCGGCGATGTTGAAGTTGGCGCTCGCCTGCTGGGTCGTCGTGTTCTGGATGTAGTTGTTCGAGCCAGGAGGCAGATCGCTCGCCTGGATGGGAGAGGAGCTCCAGGAGGTGCCGTTGCTCCGGAGGTAGTTCCCGGCTGCTCCCGG
>DATGJB010000107.1:0-24494 GCA_035295425.1 Chloroflexota bacterium
AGACTCCCCGGACACGACCTGACGCGCTCCGAGCCAACGACCAGGCCGGCCGTCCTGCGTCGTATCCGCGCATTGCGCGAACGCCATCTATCCTGCTGTTGGCAGGGGTGCCGCTGAGCCGGGCGAAGTGGGTCACCACCCCGGCGGGGGCCGGCTATTGCGTTAGAATGCGGCGGCGTGCGGGGCGCGGCTGCCCGGGTTGAGGGCAGGGTTGGCGGGCGGCACGGGCTTTATGGCGAGGTTGCCTTTTGCCTCGCGGGAGATGCGGATGCTTGATCTCGAGCTGAATCCGGACCAGCAGCTGCTGGTCGAGACGGTGCGTGACTACATGGCGAAGGAGTTCGCGCCGACCATCCAGGAAAACGATATCAATCACTATTACGATCCACAGACCTTCGCCAGGCTCGGCGAGATCGGGCTGACCGGCATCTGCTTCCCCGAGCGCTACGGCGGCGCCGGAATGGACTACATCAGTCTCGGCCTCGTGTCGGAGGAACTGGAGTATGTCGACCACTCGTTCCGCACCATCATGTCGGTCCACATCGGGCTCTGCGGCTGCGGCATTTACATCTGGGGAACCGAGGACCAGAAGCAGCGGCTGCTGCGGCCGCTGGCGGCGGGGGAAAAGTTCGGCGCCTTCGGGCTAACCGAGCCGAACGCCGGATCGGATGTGGCCGGCATGAAAGCCACCGCGCGCCGCGACGGCGATTCCTATATTCTGAACGGCGAAAAGACCTGGGTCTCGTACGCCGATCACGCCGACACCTTTCTGATCTTTGCCAAGACCGACCCCGAGGCACACCACCGCGGCATCTCGGCGTTTGTCGTCAATCGCGACGAGTCGGGGCCGGAACTGACGACCGCGCCGATCAAGCACAAGGCCGGGATTCACGCCGGCGAGACCGGCAGCATCTTTATGCAGGACGTGCGCGTGCCGGCGGAGAACCGGCTGGGCGAGGAGGGGGAAGGCTTCGTCATCGCAATGAGCTCGCTGGAGAACGGACGCTACACGGTCGGCGCGGGAGCTTGCGGGACGGTCCGTGCCTGCCTTGACTACAGCGTCTCCTATGCCCGGCAACGCCAGGCATTCGGCCAGGAGATCGGCAAGTTCCAGCTGGTCCAGCAGATGATCGCCAAGATGTACCAGCGGTACGAAGCCGGCCGCCTGCTCTATCTCAAGGCGGGCTGGCTGAAGAATCGGGGAGAACCGTCGAATCGAGCGGTGTCGCTGGCGAAGTGGTACGCCTGTGACGCGGCATTCGACTCGGCTTCCGATGCGGTCGAGATCTACGGCGCCTACGGCTACTCGGACGAGTATCCGGTGTTCCGGTACCTGCGCAACGCCAAGGCTCCCGTCATCTACGAAGGGACGCGCGAGATCCACACCATGATGCAGGGCGAGTACGCGCTGGGCTACCGGCATGATCGGAAGCCGCGCTGCACGCTGCCGCCATACGTGCCGGAGCGAGAGAGAGTGGGAGTATAGAGAGTGGCGAACGACCGACGGTGGGCCGGGTGGCCGGCTGCCTCTCGGCGGCGCCTGCCCGTTGACGGGTCCATTGGGTGAGACCCCGGGATGCGGCGCAATACAGCGGGCCGCGGCAGGCGCCACGGCCCCTGGGCCAAGGAGAGACCCTACCGCGCTTGAAACAGCACGCGGACGTGCGACGACGTGACGATCGATTGATGCCGGGTTGCTGGAGGGGACGATGACATACAGGGTGACGCTCATTCCGGGTGACGGAATCGGACCGGAGGTGTCGGGAGCGGCGCGGCGCGTGATCGACGCCACCGGCGTGGCGATCGACTGGGAAGTGCAAGAGGCGGGGAGCGATGTGATGGACCGGTACGGCACCCCGCTGCCCGAGGCCGTGCTCGAGTCGATCCGCCGCAACAAGGTTGCCCTCAAGGGGCCGATCACCACGCCGATCGGGACCGGTTTCCGGAGCGTCAACGTGGCGCTGCGGAAGGCGCTCGATCTGTATGCCTGCCTGCGGCCGGCGAAGTGGTACCCGGGCGTGCGGTCTCGCTACGAAAACATCAACCTGGTCGTGGTGCGCGAGAACACCGAGGACCTCTACGCCGGCATCGAGTTCCAGCAGGGTGAGCCACAGACGGAGCAGCTGATCCGCACGCTGGACGAGCTGAGCGGCTCCCGAATCCGGCCCGACTCCGGGATCAGCATCAAACCCATCTCGATCAGCGGAACGGACCGCATCGTCAGGTTCGCGTTCGACTACGCGCGGCGTAACGGCCGGAAAAAGGTCTCTGCGGTAAGCAAGGCCAACATCATGAAGTTCACCGACGGTCTGTTCTTCCAGACGGCGCGGACCGTGGCGGAGCGCTATCCGGATATCGAGTACCAGGAAGTTCTTGTCGACAACATGTGCATGCAGTTGGTGCAGAAGCCGGAAGAGTACGACGTGCTGGTGCTACCGAACCTGTACGGCGACATCATCTCCGACCTGTGTGCCGGGCTGGTGGGCGGTCTGGGCGTGGCGCCCGGCGCCAATATCGGCGAGGATGCGGCGCTTTTCGAGCCGGTCCACGGCAGCGCGCCGAAGTACGCCGGGCAGAACAAGACCAATCCCACTGCCACCATTCTTTCCGGTGTGCTGATGCTGCGGCATCTCGGGGAAGAGGAGGCAGCCGACCGGGTAGAGAACGCGCTGGCCGAGGTGATTCGGGAGGGGAAGGACGTGACCTACGACATGAAGCCGGATCGAACCGGCGGAGTGGGCACGTCACAGATGGCGGACGCGATCATCGCCCGCATGCAGGTTCCCGTCCGGATCTAGCCGCGGTGGCGGCCGGTGAGACGCTCCTCGAGATGGTCGAGCGCGCCAAGTAGCTCATCGCGCTCGGCGGTGAGATCTTCCAGGTCTCGCCGCAGGTCGCTTTCATTGCTGACCGTCTCCAGCCAGCGCGTGATGGCGGGAAAGCTGGTGGCCTCCTCGTCCTCGCGGAGCATCTGCTCGGCGATGCCCGAGTACTCCAGCGTCTCCACGAGATCGGCGATCTCTTGCTGGATCTGGTGGAGCGACTCTGTCAGGTCGAGGCGCATGACGATCAGCGCGTCACGGGCGGTGTAGCCTTCCACAAGCGTGCTCCCTCTCGAAGATTGGCCGGTCCGGATGTCGCGTGGTGTCCTCCGCTGGCGCCCGTAAGCCGGCGCCGCCCGAGGCAGTGTACGTTAGCGTGCGAACGGGTCGACGGTCGGAGCCGGCTTGCGCCGGCGCTCGAACGCTGTGTTGAGGATTGTCTCGATGTCGCTCATCCCCAATTTGATCATGCGCTTTTTCCAGCGTTCGGGCTTCTCAGGCTCGGGATAGGTGTAGGTGACGGCGATGCCGTCCTCCAGCTCGTCCACGAGGATGCCACGCGCCGATACCTCGTCAAGCTCGTAGCCCAGCGCGCGGAAGAAGTCCTGGTGGCCGTTGGGGAATGCAGCCCAGATGCCCTGATGGTACGGTCGTTTTCCTGACTTCGGATGGGTAAAGAGCTGCTGTAGCTGCTCGACCAGTGCCTCCCGCTTCAGATATTCCACCCGCGGCTCGAGCTTGTGGAGTGCCCGCTGCAGCCGGAGGATAAACCCGTCCGGCACCTCGGTCACGCTGATCCGGCAGCACGGTGTTGCGTCCAGATAGGCACCCAGGGCACGGAGCTGCCACTGGTAGGTCTGCTCGCGCCCGGCTTCAGCACCGGCCATCTGACTCCCGCGCTCGTACGGCTCGATCTTCAGGGGACATTATAGCGGTGAGGTAGAGGGCGGGACGCCCGTTGGCATGGCCGTGAGTGGAAGTGTAACCAAATCGCAACCCGAGCCGGTAGACGTGCTTCGAACCGCGACCTAGAGTGTCTTCTGGCACCTGTCGCACGGGGGGGAGCATGCACGACTCCGGGGGAGAGACGAGAAGCGAGCCGGGAGGCGAATCAGCGGCCGCGGGCGGAGCGGCGGCCGACGCGGCCCTCGGCTTTAACCTGCTCTTCGCCCACCACCCCCTGCCGATGTGGGTCTACGATACGGCCACGCTGCGGTTTCTGGAGGTCAACGCTGCCGCCGTGGAACACTACGGTTACACGCGCGACGAGTTTCTGAGCATGCGGGTTACCGATATCCGGCCGCCGGAGGAGATCCCCCGGCTGATGCGGGCCCTCGAATTAGTCCGCCCCGATATGCAGCGGACTTCCCTCTGGCGGCATCGCACTCGCGATGGCCGCAACATCGACGTCGAAGTCACCTCGCACGTCGTCGCGATCGAGGGGCGGCGGGCGGTGCTGGTCGTCGCACAGGACATCACGGAGCGCCGGAAGGCGGAGGAAGAGCTGCGGCGCAGCGAGGAACAGTACCGACAACTCTTCGAGAACGCCCACGATATCGTCTTCACTCTCGATTTCAAGGGCAACGTGCTGTCGGTGAATCGGGCCGGCCAGGAGCTGACCGGGTACACCGAGAACGACATCGGCTGGCTGAATATCCGGCACCTCCTGCCGCCGGAACAGCTCTCCCAGGCCCTCAGTCTGATGCGTGAGAAGCCGGCCGGCGGTGCTGCGAGCTCGACCGAGCTCGAGCTGCTGGCGCGTGACGGCACGCGGGTCCCGGTCGAGTTGAACGCGCATGTCATCCATCGTGGTGGGAGACCGGTCGGCGTGCAGGGCATCGCGCGCGACGTGCGTGCCCGCCGGCGTCTGGAGGAGCGCCTCCGCTTCCAGGCGCTGAACGACCCTCTGACCGGTCTGGGAAGCCGCACCCTGCTGCAGGAGCGCCTCGAGGAGATGCTACTGCGGGCGCGGAATCTGCACGAGCCGGTGGCGCTGTTGCTGATGGACCTGGATCGCTTCAAAGAGGTGAACGATACCTTCGGGCACCACTACGGCGATGCCATGCTGCGGCAGCTGGGCGCGCGGCTGATGCAGGTCGTGCGGAAGTGCGATACCATCGCGCGACTCGGCGGCGACGAGTTCGCCGCCATCTTGCCTGGAACCGATGCGCGGGGAGCGATCGCCGTCGCCGACAAGTTGCTCGCCACACTGGTCGACCCCTTCGCGGTGGAGGGCTACCATCTGAGCGTCAGCGGCAGCGTCGGCATCGCGCTCTTTCCGAGCCACGGGATGGAGGCTACGACCCTGCTGCGGCTCGCCGACGTGGCCATGTACAACGCCAAGCGGGCGCGAAGTGGCTACGCGGTCTACGATGTCGAGCAGGACCAGTACAGCCCCGACCGGCTGACACTGGTGGGAGACCTTCGTCACGCCATCGAGCACGGCGAGCTGGTTCTGCACTACCAGCCGATGGTCGACCTTCGCACCGGAGAGACCTCGCGGGTGGAGGCTCTGGTGCGCTGGAACCATCCGGTGCGCGGCCTCGTGCCGCCCTTCCAGTTCGTGTCCCTTGCCGAGGAGACCGGACTGATCGAGCCGCTTACGCTCTGGGTCGCGCGCGAGGCCTTCCGCCAGTGCTACACGTGGCGAAAGGCGAGGCGCAATATCACGGTCTCGATCAATCTTTCGGCCCAGAGTCTGTACGACCCGCTGCTGGTCGATTTCCTCTCTCGGCGCATGCGGGAGTCAGGTGTCTCACCGGCCTGGCTGGAAGTGGAGATCACGGAGAGCGCCATCATGGTCGACTCGTCCCGGTCGCGCGATCTGCTGCACCGCCTTCACGCGATGGGGGTGAGTATCAGCATCGATGACTTCGGCACCGGCTATTCGTCGCTCGCCTACCTGAAGGAGCTTCCGGTTGACGAGATCAAGATCGACCGTTCCTTCGTATCCGGCATGCCGACCGACGTAAACGACGCCGTGATCGTGCGGTCGGTGATCGACCTCGGGCACAATCTCGGCCTGGATGTCGTAGCGGAAGGCGTGGAAGACCAACACGCGCTCCGCATGCTGACCGATATGGGATGCGACCGGGCGCAGGGCTTCTACCTGGGCCCACCGATGACGGTCCACCAGCTCGACTGCTGGTTCCGCGGCGAAGGCAGGAGTCGCGCTGCCGGGTAGGCGCGGCCGCCGAGGGGCCTGTCGACTCCGCTACCGGATCGACATCAGCACCCCGGTCCGGGCACCGACAACGACGGCGTGCCGGGACGCAACCGCCGGTTGGTCGCCGGTGGACAGCAGCACGTCGCCGGGCTCGACTCCGGGCGGCAAGAAAATGCGCGCCGGGGCGCTGCCGAGGTTGAAGAGTACGAGGGCGTCGCCGGCAGCCGGCTCGTCTGCCAGGGCGCGCAGGTAAGCGTAGGTATCGCTGGCGGCGTCGAGGTGAACGGTCCGCCGCGTACCCCCCTTCAGCGCCTCGGATTCCAGCCGGCGCCGCACCAGCGATTGGTAGAAGGCGAGAAGATCGAGATCCCAGTCGCGCTGGTCCCAGGACATATCCCGGCGCGCCTCGGCGTCACCGCCGAAGAAGAGGTCGGCGCCGTGTCGCTGGGTCATCCCGACCTCCGTGCCGTAGTAGATGACCGGAACCGGAGCGAGTGTAAGCTGGCAGAGCGCGGCAAGCTTGAGGCGGTTCACGTCGTTCCCGGCGACCCAGAGAAAGCGATCCATGTCGTGGTTGTCGAGGAAGCTCACCCGGCCCGGACCGTCAGCCATGTAGCGCTCGTACGATTCAAGAAAGCTATCGAACATGACGAGGTCCCACTGCCCGGCCCCAAAGGTGAGGCGCAGCGCACGGGCGAGATCGAAGTCGAGGACGCCGTGCAGCTTGCCGCGATAGCGGCGCAGGGAGTCCGGTGTATCGGTAGCCTCGCCGACATTGACGAATTCCGAATTCGCCGCTTCGGTCGCCCGGCGAAAGGCGACCCAGAAGTCCATGCTGGGCGCGATCGCGTGGTCGAGCCGGAAGCCGTCGACGCCGAACTCGCGGATCCAGTATGTGGCGCTGTCGATCAGGTAGCGGCGTGCTCCCGGATCGTCGGTGTTGAAGGAGGGGAGGGTTTTCGCCACCTGGAGAAAGCTGCGGTACCGGGTGGGCCACTCGGTGAAGGTATACCAGGAGAACGTGTCGGCGTCGCGATCGCGCTGTGCTGCCAGGAACGCCGGGTGGTGCCAGGAGGAGTGAGCCGGCACGAAGTCCATCCAGATACGAATCCCCCGGTCGTGGGCGTCGCCGATAAGCGCGCGCAGCTCGGACTCGCCGCCGAGCGCCGGATCGACCCGGAAAAAATCCATACCGTCGTAGCGGTGGTACGTCTCGGAGGGATGGAGCGGCGATAACCAGATGCAAGTAGCGCCGAGACGGGCGATGTGAGGAAGCGCCTGCCGCACACCGGCGAGCGTACCGCCGTGCCGTGTGGTGCCACCGTTGTCGCCGGGCCAGGAGCCGTCCGGCGTACCAGGATGGAAGCGATCGAGGAAGACGTGATAGACGACGCTGTCGCTCACCCAGTGGGGCAGCGGAGGACGCGGCGGCGCGACGAGGCAGGCAAAGGTGGTTATCCCCTCTTCCTCGGGAAACTTGAACCAGAATCCCTGGCCGTCCTGGGCCCAGTGGTGCGGCGCTTCCTCCGCTTCCCGTCCCATCAACCAGCCGCCGATGCGATAACGCACCGTCGTGGCGTCAGGCAGCGCCGGAAGCTCGGCCCGCCACAGCGTGAGGTAGCCGGCGTACGGGTCCCATTCGATCCGGTCGATCTCCATCGCGATCGAGGATGAGTCAAGGTTCGGGAGCAAGCCGTCGACGGTGTAATAGAGAGCGGCACGACCGAGGTGGAGCTCAATCCCGCTGCTGGCCCAGACGGTCACGGTGTCGCCGGGGCGGGGAGCGAGTGGCGAGATCGTATTGTCGTGCCGGAACTGCCGGCGCTTTGCAGCGTGTCGATCCTGGACCTCCGGCATGGCGACATCGCCAGGCGCGCTGGCGATACTGCCGGCGCCGGTCGAGCCGGCGCTGGGAGCTGCCGGGGCGACCGGCGGAGCCTCGACCGGGTCATTCATTGCTGTTCCTCTTCCGATACGGGATGTGTCTCGTTCTCCAGGCGGGCGGCGAGCCGCCGGAGAGCCGCGGCAGCTCCGTGCAGATCGTCCTGTCCGCCCAGTACCCGGGCCAGCGTGTCGCGGCGGGCGCGGACCGCGGCGGCGAGGATGGCGTACCCGTCCGGCGTCAATCGCAGCACGACGCGCCGCCGGTCCGTGTCGTCGGGCAATCGTTCGACCAGGCCGGCCGCGGCCATCCGATCGACCAGGCCGCTGGCATTTGCCTTGTCACAGAGTAGCCGCCGCGCCAGCGCCCCCAGGCTCTGGTTCGGCGTCACGGCCAGCGCCATCAGGGCGTGATATTGAGCAGTCGTCACCGGGCGCGGCAGTGCGCCGAGGACCGAGCGATCGAGTGCCTCGAGCCGCAAGAAGACGGCGGCGACGAGCGACGCAACCTCGTCGGTCAGCGTAGAAACGGCCCAGACGGGCGGCACGGCATCCATATTGTTAACATATCAACTAATATGGCGCGCATGCCAGGCCGGTGCAAGGCTGGGTGACAGAATCAGCTAGTCGGGCACGGCCGAGTGGATGATCCGTTCTCGAATAGCATCGATGTCCCGCCGCAGCTCGGCGGCGTGCTGCGGGTTGCCACCGGTCCAGCCTCGGATGACGAGCGTGGTGCGGATTCGCGCCGGCCGCAATCGAATCTCGAGCTCGAATCCGGCGCCGGCAAAGGGAAGGACATGTCGCTGGCGCCGCCCCTTCAGCTCGTGTGGCCCGTGCCCGCGGACTCGATACCCGACGTCCTCGGCGGCACGCAGCGCGAGCGAGCGCACCTGCGGCGCGCCGCCCGGCACGGTAAAAATGGCGGAATACTCGGACACTCCCTCTCTCCCGGAGAGCCGGCGCAGGCATGCCGGCAGACGGCTGCGCCGGTAACGAATCGAGCCTTTCAGGGATAGGCTCTGCCCATACGTGACGGGCGGGATTCGCTAATCCAATAGTAGTGCCAAGCATCGCTTGATAGCGACGCTACACCATTTGATCGCCGGCCGAATCGGAGTATGCTGCGAGGAGAGGGAAACTGCGTTCCCCGAGCCCGCCTTCGCTGCGGCGGTCCGAGCGCGTCCAGCGGGGGACCGGAAGGGGGCCGGGAGTGCTGCATTTCCCAAGGCAAGAAAGGTAGAACGCTCGTGGCACGCCCTGCCGAACAGAGCGGCGAGACAGCCGCCCCTTCCATCCAGCTGACGACCGCGCAGCGCGACGCCGTACTGGGCGCCGTTCTACTCGGTCTGTTCCTTAGCGCACTTGACCAGACGGTGGTAGGCACTGCCCTGCCGCGTATCGTCACCGACCTGCACGGCAACGGCCTCTACACCTGGGTGGTGACGGCCTACCTGCTGTCGAGCACCATCACGGTGCCGATCTACGGCAAGCTCAGCGACATCTACGGCCGCAAGCGGCTGCTGCTGACCGGCATCTCAATCTTCCTGGTGGGCTCGTGGCTGTCGGGGCTCTCGCACGACATGACGCAGCTGATCATCTTCCGCGGCCTGCAGGGCCTGGGCGCAGGCGCCCTGTTTCCAATCTCGCTGGCGATCATCGGCGATCTATTCACACCCCGCGAGCGCGGCCGCTACCAGGGCCTGTTCGGCGCCGTATTCGGCTTGAGCTTCATCATCGGCCCGTTCATCGGCGGCTGGATTACCGACAACATCAGCTGGCACTGGGTCTTCTACGTCAATATGCCGATCGGGCTCGCCGCGTTGGTGGTCATCGGCATGGTTCTGCCCAACTTCCATCCCAACACCGGAACCACGCTTCGGGATCTCGACTACCTGGGCATCGCGTTGTTCACCGCCGGGGTGGTGCCGGTGCTGCTGGGCCTCACCAACAAGGGACTCACCGACTCGGCGGGGCGGCTTCACGACTGGACCGATCCCTCGGTGGGACCGCTGATCCTCGCCGGCCTGGTGATCCTCGTGTTCTTCCTGCTGGTCGAGGGGCGGGCTCGACAGCCGATCATTCCGCTCGGACTGTTCCGCGACCGCACCTACTCGGCGACGAACCTGGCGACCTTCATGGTGTCCTTCGGCATGTTTGCGGCGGTCATCTTCCTTCCTCGCTATTTCCAGGCGGTGCGGGGGATCAGCGCCACGGAGTCGGGGTATCTGATCTGGCCGCTGCTCGTGGGATTGATCGGCAGCAGCGTCGGGTCCGGCTTCCTGATCAGCCGGTGGGGTCGGTACAAGCTGATCCTGCTCGTCGCGATGTGCCTGTTCGTTATCTCGTCGTTCCTGATGACGCACATCCTGGCCGACACGGCCGATCCTGTGCTGTGGTCGTGGATGCTGCTGATGGGCCTGGGCATCGGTCCGTCGATGGCGGGTTTCACGGTAGTCGTCCAGAACACCGCTCCGGTCCGGCAGCTGGGGGCGGCTACCAGCACGCTGGTCTTCCTACGGCAGATCGGCGGTTCGGTTGGACTTGCCATCTCGGGCACGATCTTCAGCCAGAGTTTCACTCAGAAGCTGCCTGGTGCGATGATGCAGCACGGCGTACCGGTGCGAGTCGCGAATCTCTTCACCCATGGCGCGTCAAACAGCTCGGGCGGGAACCTTACCGGCGTGGGGCTGACCGCGCAGCTGCGGCATTCGCTACCGCCGGCTCTGCAACACCTGATTCCGAACATCGTGGCGGCGATCAATGACGCGTTTTCGCGGTCGATCGGCACCGTGTTCTGGCTGACGTTTGGCGCCGGTATCGTGGCCCTGGTGACGACGCTGTTCATCCGGGAGGTACCGCTGCGCGACCGGCTTGGAGCGGCGGCTCATCCAGCGGCCGCCGAGAGTGACGAGCCCGAGCTCCGTGACCGGCCGATAGGAGCGTAGCGGGATGATGCAGCAGCGGAACAGGACAACGGCGCCTCGACCGGACGGCCAGCAGCAAACCCCGCCTTCGCCGCGGATGTCGGCGCGGCGGTGGATCACACTGATCGGTCTGGTTATCCTTTTCAACTTCGTCTTCTACTACCTGCAGCTCGGCACTACCTCGACCACGCCCCAGACCACCCTGTCGTACAGCGCGTTCGTTACCCAGGTGCAGCGCCACAATATCAAGAACGCCACGATCAGCGGGACCGATGCATCGGGCAATTTCCGGAAGCCGTACAAGACCGGAGGAAAGTCGTACACGCGCTACACGACGACGATCGTGAGCGACGTCATCTCGACTCTGGTGCCGTACCTGCAAAAGGAGGGGGTTGACGTCACCCTCCAGAACAACACGACGCCGATCTGGCTGTCTCTGCTCGGCCTGCTGCTCCAGGCATTGCCACTCCTGTTCCTGTTCGGCCTCTTCTACTTCGGCGCGCGATCGACGATGCAGCAGCAGCAGGGTATCTTTGGCTTCGGCCAGAGCCGCGCCAAGCTCTACACCGAGGAGCGCCCGACCACGACGTTCGCCGATGTGGCCGGTGTCGACGCCGCCAAAGCCGAGCTACGAGAAATCGTCGATTTCCTGCGGGAGCCGGAGAAGTACCACCGGCTGGGAGCCCGCATTCCGAAGGGCGTGTTGCTGGTAGGACCGCCCGGTACCGGGAAGACGCTGCTGGCCCGGGCGATAGCGGGCGAGGCGCGCGTCGCCTTCTTCTCGATCAGCGCCACCGAGTTTGTCGAGATGTTCGTTGGGGTCGGTGCCAGTCGCGTGCGCGATCTGTTCGACCGCGCCAGGGCGGCGTCACCGTCGATTATCTTCGTCGACGAGCTGGACGCGATTGGCGGCTCGCGTGGCAGGCGCGGGCCGGTCGGCGGCGGCGGCAATGACGAGCGCGAGCAGACGCTGAATCAACTACTGGTGTCTATGGATGGTTTCGAGCCAACCGAAGCGGTCATCGTCCTCGCGGCGACCAACCGTCCGGATGTGCTCGACCCGGCCTTGCTCCGTCCCGGCCGCTTTGACCGGCAGGTGACGGTGGACCCACCCGACCGGGCGGGACGGGAGGCGATTCTTGCCATCCACACCCGCGACATCCCGCTCGGCCCCGATGTCGATCTGGCCGCCATCGCTCGCGCCACCCCCGGGATGAGCGGGGCCGATCTCGCCAATCTGGCCAATGAGGCGGCGCTGGCCGCGGCGCGCAAGGGGGAGACCCGCGTGACGCGGGCGAACTTCGACGAGGCGCTCGACCGGATCACGCTCGGGCTGGAGGGAGCGCCACTGATGAACGAGGACGAGCGACGGACGGTCGCTTACCACGAAGCCGGGCACGCGATGGTCGCGTATCTGATGCCGGGTGTCGATCCCGTCAATCGGATCACCATCACGCCGCGCGGCCGTTCGCTGGGGGTGACGCAGTTCCTTCCCACCGACGAGCGTCGCAACTACCGGCGCGACTACCTGCTGAGCCGCATGGCGGTCGGGCTCGGCGGCCGGGCATCGGAGGAGGTCGTGTTCGACGACATCACCTCGGGCGCGCAGAACGATCTGCAGCAGGTGACGAACATTGCGCGCACCATGGTCACCCAGCTGGGCATGGCGGACGAGCTGGGGCCGGTGTATCTCGGAGGTGCGGGCGACGACGCCCTTGGTGGGAGCTCGTACAATCCGTGGGAGCCGAAGGAGTACAGTGACGAGACGGCGCACCGGATTGATGCCGCGGTAGCCCGTCTGGTGGACGAAGCGCACCGCCAGGCGCTGGAAGGGTTGAGGGCCAACCGGCCGGCGCTGGACGCCGTCGCGGAGGCACTGGTCCACGATGAGTCGCTGGACCGCGATCGCTTCGTGGCCATTGCCCGGGCAAACGGAGCGCAGCCGCTTGGTGGTTCCCCGGCGCGCGAAGATACAGCGCCGCAGCAGATGGCTACACCGGTCACTCCAGCCTGATCCGCGGGTCGAGCCAGGCCTGGCCCAGATCGACCAACAGGTTGGCGAGGACGACGAACACGGCGCCGACCAGCACCGTGCCCATGATCAGGTTGACGTCGTCACTGCTGATCGCGTCGAAGGCCAGCTTGCCCACGCCCGGCCAGGCGAACACGCTCTCCACCACGACCACACCGCCCAGGAAGTAGCCGAGGTCGAGACCGATCTGGGTGATCACCGGACCAACCGCGTTGCGCAGCGCGTGCTTCACAATCACTCGCCGCCAGCTCAGTCCCTTGGCGCGGGCGGTGCGAATGTAGTCGGTGCGCAACACGTCGAGAAGGGTCCCGCGGAGCAGACGGCTGTACCACGCGGCGCCCCCCAGCCCCAGTGTCAACGCGGGCAGGACCAGGGAAGTGGGCCCCTCGGCCCCACCCAGCGGAAAGACCGACCAGTGAAAGGCGAAGACGAAGAGCAAGAGGTTGCCGAGGACGAAGGGAGGCATTGAGAAGCCGATCAGCGTGAAGAGCAGACCCAGCCGGTCGGGCAGCCCGTGCGCCCTGACGCCGGCCAGGACGCCGATCGGCAGCCCGATGGCCAGCTCGAAGAGCAGTCCGGCGCCGGCCAGGACAGCGGTAGCTGGGAGCCGATCGAGTATCGCGGGAAGGACGTCCTCGGACAGGCTGAAGGCCCGGCCGAGATCGCCGTGCACCAGGTGCTGGAGGTAGTGCAGGTACTGGATGGGAAGCGGCTGATCCAGCCCATAGGCGTGCCGGATGTTGAGGAGGGCGGCGCGGCTGGCATGGATCCCGGCGATCAGGCGCGCCGGATCGGCCGGAACGGCAAAGGCGACGACGAACGTGATGAGTGAGACGCCCCACAGGACGAGCACTCCCCACAGCAGTCGGCGGATGGCGTAGGCGAGCACCGGTGCCTACCGCTCCCGAGGGTCGAGCGCGTCGCGCAGGGCGTCTCCCAGGAAGTTGAAGCCGAGTACGGTGAGCAAGAGGGCCAGCGCCGGGAAGAGGAGGAGCCAGTAGTAGAGGAGGGCGTTGGGATCCGCCGCGTCGTGAATCATGCGGCCCCAGCTGGCAGTCGGAGGCGGGACGCCGAGGCCGAGGTAGGCGAGACTGCCCTCGAACACGACGGTCAGGGCGATACCGAGCGTGGCGTACACGGCGATCGGTGCGGTGAGGTGGGGAAGGATATGCCGGAGCAGGATTCGGAGGCTGCCGATACCCGTGGCGCGGGCGGCGTCAATCCACTCGCGTTCCCGGAGGGCGAGCACCTGACCGTAGGTGACCCGGCAGACGGCGGTCCAGCTGACCATGCCGATGACCACGATGATGATGGTGAGGCTCGGGCCCTCGATGCCGACCAGGGCGAGGGCCAGGAGCAACGAGGGAAATGCGAGCATCACGTCGGTGGCCCGCATGATCAGCCGCTCGGCCCAGCCGCGCCACCAGCCGGCGGAGGCGCCGAGCAGTACCCCGAGCGCGACCGCCAGGCCGTTGCCCAGCAGGCTGATGGTCAGGGAGAGGCGGGCGCCGTAGAGGAGGCGGCTGAGCAGGTCACGTCCCTCGAAGTCGGTCCCGAGCGGGAACTTCGCGGTGTGGCCGAGTGGCTCGCCCAGCGTGGTGATCCCATCGTCAAACTGCGTGTTCGGGTCATGCGGGGCGAGCAGCGGGGCGAGAAGGGCGGCGAGCACCACGCCGCCGACCAGGACCGCGCCGATCCAGAATGACGGATCGCGGCGCAGCGAGCGCCAGACCCGGCCACGGAAGGAGAGCGGCGCCGACTCGGCGCCGCTCTCTTCGGTCTCGGCTGCTGGTAGTGGTGGGAGCCCGATCAACCCTTGAGGCGGTACTGATCGTAGAGGAAGGGCCAGACCGGGTGAACGTAGAAGTTCGTCACCCGGGAGCCATGAAAATCGTAGAAGATATCATCCCAGAGCGGCACCCACGGAGCATCGCCCATGATGATTCGCTCGATGCGCCGGTAGGTGGCGAAGCGGCGGGCGGTGTTGGTGTCGGCACGGGCCTGAGCCGCCAGCCGATCCACCGTGCTGTTGCAGTAGAAGGCGGCGTTGTTGCTGGCGGTGCAGGTAAGGATGGGGTCGACGAAGTCGGAGGGATCGGGGTAGTCCTGACCCCAGTGGAACAGTGTCAGTACCGACTTGCCCGGCGTGTAGACCAGGTTATAGGCGGTGTCCGAGGAGACAGGTTTGAGGGAGATCTTCACGCCGATGTTCGCGAGGTCGGCCTGGATGGCATCGGCGGCTCGGTCCTGGTCTGGATTGGAGATATAGAGCATGGGCAGGCTGAGCTGTCCCGGCTTGTAGCCTGCCTTCGCGAGCTCGGCGCGGGCCGCGGCCGGGTTGTATTTGTAGTAGGTGAAGTGCTGATTGGCGCCCGGCATGGTAGGGGGAAGGATGCCGTTCATGAGAATGGCGCGGCCGTTGAGGAGGCGGAACAGCTTGCCTTTGTCGATGGCCATGTTGAAAGCCCGCCGCAGGGCGAGGTTGCCCTTGAAGGGCGCCATCTGCATGTTCATCGCGATGTACCAGACGCCGATGTCCTTGACAGGGTAGAGCTGGCGCCGGAAGGAGCTGCGACGCAGCGCCAGGTAGTCGGTCCCCGTCACCTCGTTGCCGGGCAGATCGAGCTGGCTCTTCTCGGCCCGCAGGATCTGCAGATGAGGATCGACGCCGAACTGGATGACGACACGCGGCTCGATGGGGAAACCGCGGCGGAAGTAGTTCGGGTTGCGGACCAGTATCATCTGGCGGCCGTGCTGCCACGTCTGCAGCATGTAGGGACCGGTCCCGATGACGTGATCGGCCCAGTGCTTGCCGAGCCTGGCCACCTGCTCGCGTGGCACGACGGCGGCGAACGGCAGGGTCAGCACGTCGAGGAAGGCAAGGTCAGGGCTGTCCAGCCGGAACTGAATCGCGAAGCGGTTGATGACGTGGATGCCGCGAATGTGCTTCGCCTTGCCGCTCCAGAATGCAGCGGTGCCGCTGAGCGGGCTGAAGAACCCGCTCTGGAACATCGGACCGTTGGTGCTCTTGGCGAGCGCCCGCTCGATCGAGTACTGGACATCCGCGGCTGTGACGAGGCGATTGACCGGTGGCGCGAAGCGAACGTCATGGCGCAGCTGGAAGGTGTACCACCGGCCGTGGAAGCTGATCTTCGGCATGGCGGCCGCCAGGTCGGGGACGAGGTGGGTGCCGGTCAGACCGGGTGCGTTGGTGTAGCCGACCAGCGTATCGAAAATCTCGTGCTCGCCGGTCCAGGAGAATGGATCGTAGCCGATAGCCGGATCCAGGGTGCTGAAGTCGCTCGAGAAGGCGGCAGTAATGGTGCCGGTAGGCAGCGCCGGCACGCCGGCGCCGGCTCGGTCAGGGAAGGCGACGGCAGCTGCAAGCAGCGCCAGGATGCTGGCAAGCGCGTAGATCGTGCGTGCTCGCGACATGGGTTCTCCTCCACTCCAACGTCCGGTTTGATGGACTATGAGATCTGGTCACCTCTTCAGGCAGAGATGGCCCGGCGCTACGCTGACTGAACCATCATAAGCCGTCGCTGCCGGGCGGCTTCAGAAGGCATCGCGCATCCGCTTGAGGCCGTCGAGGATGAGCCGAAGGACGAGCTCGAAGGCGCCCTCTTCGTCGGGCCGGCGCACCCTGAGGTGCTGCTCGGCGTGCTCGAGAAGATAGGGAAACTCGCCAATCGACAGTCCCGGTAGCCAGGTGGCTATGAGAACAGCGAGCTCTTCCTTGCTTCGGATCTGCGGAAAGGTCGCGGGCATCACATGACCCAGCTGCCAGAGAGTGAATCCAAGGATGTGACTGTCCACGGCATGGTAGGCGTGGGACGTTTCCTCGGGGCTGAATCCCGCCTGGCGAAAGCATGCGAGGATGGATTCCATGTATCGCAGTCGAGAGGGACGGATCCTGCTGCTCGACATGATCAGATTGCACGCCCAGGAATGCCGTAGCAGCGCGTCGTGGCCCGAGATAGCGCATTTCCAGATCGCCTCTTCCCAGTCCTCGCCTTGAGAGGGCAGCTTGAACTCGGCGAGCACGAGATCGGCGATTCCGTCCAGAAGATCGTCTTTGTTCGTTACATGGTTGTAGAGGGACATGGCCTCGACACCGAGGGAGTGACCGAGCTTGCGCATCGAGAGGGCATCGAGGCCACCCTCGTCGGCAAGCTCCATGGCGGCGCGAAGCACCCGCTCCCGGTTCAGCGGGACGCGGCGGTCGACCGGGACGGCCAAGCATTCCTCCTCAAAATTCGCTATTGACAAGCTTACACCGTACATGTAGGCTTACACCATAAGCGTACGGTGTACGTTCCAGGTCTTCTCAAGGAAGGAGAACGTGATGTCGGCCACGATGCGACCCGCGGTATCCGGCGAGGCAGATACGATGCCGGCGCCGACCATGAACGCAATCGTCTGCGACCGGTACGGACCGCCTGAGAGTCTAAAGCTCGAGGACACTGTCCGGCCGGCGCCGGATGATGACCGCGTGCTCGTCCGCGTTCGGGCGGTTTCCATCAACCCGGCGGACCTCCATAATTTCGGCGGTGGGCTCATTGTGCGCATGACCTCCGGAATGCAGAGACCCAGGACCAGGATCCCCTGGAGCGACGTCGCGGGAGTGGTCGAGGCGGTCGGCAGAAATGTGACAGTACTGCGACCGGGTGACGAGGTCTTCGGCACCTGCGCCGGGAGCCTCGCGGAGTATGCCCTCGGTGGGAAGAATCTGGTTCCGATGCCGGCAGGCATGACATTCGAGCAGGCGGCCGCGTTGCCCATCGCGGGCATCACCGCGCTGCAAGGACTGCGCGACAAGGGGCGTCTGCAACCGGGACAGAGCGTCCTGATCAACGGGGCCGCTGGCGGCGTCGGCACGTTTGCCGTTCAGATTGCAAAGGCACTGGGAGCGGAGGTCACGGGTGTGTGCAGCACCCGGAACGCGGACATGGTTCGGTCGATCGGCGCCGACGACGTCGTCGATTACACGCGAGAGGACTTCGCCCGGCGTGGCAAGCGGTACGACCTCGTCTTCGACCTGGTCGGCAACCGATCGCTGTCAGCGCTGAGGCGCGCCGCGAAGCCCGGAGGGACGCTTGTGCTGAGCGGCGGCGCGCACGACCGTGGGCACGGCGGGCGCGGGATGGTTCGTCCCCTGATGCTTGCCGCCCGCGGGCTGGTGTTGTCGAAGTTCGTAGCCGAGAAGATCGTCTTCTTCATCGCTCAGATCAATAAGGAAGACCTGCTCACCCTGAAAGAGCTCGGCGAGGCCGGGAAGGTCAGGCCCGTGATCGATCGCACGTGCCCGCTCGACGCGGCGCCCGAGGCGTTCCGCTACCTCAAGACCGGGCATGTCTCCGGTAAAGTCGTCATCACCGTGTAGAAACGTTATGCCTCGCCCACTGCGGTGCGGATCCGGCGAGCGAGGGAGCGAATCGCGAGGCGGCGCTGAGTCTTCGACCGCGGGCGTAGCTGCCGCAGAGCATTACGCCGGACAGCGCCTATTGCAACCCGATGCACTTAACGATCTTCCCATCCTTCACGCAGTAGGCAGAGAGGATCTGGAAATCGGGCACGGGCTCTCCGAGAACGAGGCCAGTTGTGTGCTCCTCTTGCACCACCCAGGAATCGACATGGAGACGAGCCGGCACTTCGACGTGGAGGTTTGGGCTCCGGCCCATGAACCAGCCATAGTGGGCGCTGATCGCCTCCTCTCCCCGGGCGAAGACCGTGCCCTCATCGTTCTGCATAACGGCGTCCCGGCCGAAGCAGCCGACGACCCGGTCCACGTCCCCAGCATTCAAGGCGTCGACAAAGTCCCGGGCCACCTGTAGCGGGTCCATGAGCTATCCTCCTCACCTGGTTGGAGCGTCCCGACAATCATACAGTCCGCCTCGCAGCCGGCGGAATCAAGCTGCAGCGCTTCGCCCTTACGCGGCACCCGTGGCGAACCACCGTGACGACGATCCTGGCTAGAACCAGTAGAGGGTCGCGCCGTCCCCGCTCCCATCGACAGGCAGGATTGCCGCGTTTCGATAATTCCCGCAACGCGAGATCGATCCTGCCGACCGACCGGGCGCACCACGATGCCTATACCGACCTTCACAGGGTAAAGAGCGTGCCACTCGCGTTGACGGTGGACGGGGGCAGCGCGTAAGCTCTGGCCGGTGGCTGGACCGCGTTTACCTGGCGGACAACGAGGCGAGAGGGACGTGGAGGCGCTGCAACCGTCGACGTTTGGAGAGCTCGTCCGGCGCTACCGCCGCCGATCGGGGCTGACGCAGGAAGAGCTGGCAGAACGGGCGGAGCTGAGTCCGCGTGGCCTGATCTATCTGGAGCGCGGTGAGCGGAGCCCGCACCCGGGAACCGCGCGACGCCTGGCCGACGCGCTGGGGCTGGACGAGGATGAACGAGCTTCCCTGCTCGCCGCGGCCGGCACGGACCTGGCCGGTGGCCGGGGAGACGCCGGCGACACCGTCCGCCAATTCACCGTTGTGGCCGCACCGATCGCAAGGCTTCCTGTCGAGCTGACCCCCTTCATCGGGCGCGAGCGGGAAGTCGCGGAAATCTCCAGCCTGATTCGCCGGGCGAGCGTCCGGCTCGTCACGTTGACCGGGCCGGGAGGGAGTGGAAAGACCCGCATCGCGGCACGCGTGGGAAGCGAAGCGCTCGACGCGTTTCCGGACGGGGTCGTCTTCGTCGCGCTGGCGCCGATGTCGGATCCGCGGTTGCTGGCCCCCGCACTCGCCGGCGAGCTGGGCGTGAAGGACACCGGCGGGCTACCCGTCGTCGATGCGCTCAAGGCTCGGATCGCCGGCAAGCGTCTGCTCCTCGTTCTCGACAACTTCGAACATCTACTGGAAGCAGCGCCCATTGCAGGTGAGCTGCTCGCCGCCTGCCCCGGACTGGCCGTCCTCGCCACCAGCCGAACCTGCCTGCATCTGGTCGCCGAACACGAGTATCCAGTTCCTCCGCTCGCGTTACCTGCTCGCGCAGAGGCCGGGGATCTTGATGCCGTCGCCGGCGCCGATGCCGTGTCGTTCTTCCTCGACCGGACCCGCTCGGTCAAGCCGGATTTCGCCCTCACTGACCGGAACGCACCTGCCGTGGTGGAGATCTGTTACCGGCTAGATGGCTTGCCGCTCGCGATCGAGCTGGCCGCTGCCCGGCTCCGACTGCTTTCACCCCAGGCCTTGCTCGACCGCTTGGGAAGTCGCCTCGACTTGCTGGCAAGCAGCGCGCGAGATGTTCCGGATAGACAGCGCACGCTGCGGGCTGCCATTGATTGGAGCTACGGACTGCTCGCACCCGAGCAGCAGCGGCTGTTCGCGCGGCTCGCCGTGTTCCATGGCGGATGTAGCCTGGAGGCGGCCGAAGTCGTATGTGGTTCGTGGCAGGATGTCGACGTTCTCCCGGCCTTGACGGCGCTAGTGGAGCAGAGCCTGGTACGCCAGAGCGAGGGACCGGCCGGCGAACCGCGGTTCGCCATGCTCGAGACGATCCACGCCTACGCCGCCGAGAAACTGCAAACCTGTGACGAGTTCGAGCGGATGGTCGAGCGGCAGGCTGCGTACTACCTGGATCTCGCCGAGAGAGAAGAGCGGAACGACAGCGACAATGCATCCTGGTTCGCGCAGGTGAGGGGCGACGAGGACAATTTCCGGGCCGCGCTGGAAGCGTTCCTGGGGCGTGGGAGGGTCGAGGAGGAGCTTCGGCTATCCTGGACTCTGCTGGACTACTGGGCCACGAGCGGTCTACAGTCCGAGGGCCGGCGGTGGTTCGACCGGGGGCTGGAGGCGGACAACGGGGTGGACCGGTCGGTGCGGTGCAAGGCATTGAATGGAACGGCAAACCTGGCCCGGCAGCAGGGAGAGTACGATCGGGCCATCTCCCTGTACCGAGAGTGCGTCGAGCTGGCCGACGAGATCGGCGATCGGACGCGCAGTGCATCAGCGCTCAATAGCTGGGGCGCCGCGGTCATGGCACAGGGAGACTTCGACCAGGCGCTAACGCTGTGCACGCAGGCGCTCGCTCTCTTTCAGGAGTTCGGTATCGAGTGGGGCGAGGGCTATGCATTGATGAACCTGGCTGAAGCCGCCGCCCGCACCGGCGATCTCGAACGCGCCCGGGAGCTATTCCAGCAAGCCGCGACTGTCGAGCGCCGGCTGGGAAACGTCTGGGCACTGGTCCACATCCAGGGCGCTCTCGGTGAAACGGCGCGATGGAGTGGAGATCTTCCGGCGGCGAAGGCCTGGTTCGAGGAGACGCTTGAGACGGCGCGGGAGATCGGCCACGCCGGCGGTGAGGGAACAGCTCTGGTGGGCCTCGCCAACGTCGCGCTCGACACTGGCAGCTTCGCGTCCTCGGTCGCGATGCTTCAGGCCAGTCTCCCGATCTTCAGGCGAATCGGTGACGAACCGTCCCTGGCCGACGCTGTCGAGACGGTGGGCCGCCTGGCGGCTGCACAGCGCGTTCCGCGCATAGCCGCCAAGCTCTGGTCGGCCGCGGCGAGCTGGCGCCGCGGCGCACGCGTGCCGCCGGCTCCCTTCATGCTGCAGTACTTCGAGCGCCTGCTGCCGGAGACCCGCGTGAATTGCGGCGGGCACGCATGGGACATCGCCTGGAACGATGGCCAGGCGATGTCGCTGGATGGGGCCGCCGACCTTGCCCAGACCTATCTCACTGGATCGAGCCCGAGCGGCAGCCGCTGAGCTCCCTGAAGACCGGTGAGGACCAGGCACGGTCGCCACGGTGTAAGGGGCTATGTCCCGCTGACCGCGACCCGGATCTGGCGGGCGAGGTAGCGGACGGCGAGGTGGCGCTGGGTCTTCGAGCCATGGGCGTAGACGGCCAGGCCCTCCACCTCGATCGAACCTGTCCAGCAGGCCATCGCCACCACGTCGCCACTGGCGGACGAGGCGAGCTGCTCGCTGGTGTTGCCGACCTGGCCCGCCGGGAGCAGGGGTGGCACGCGGCTGATGTCGCGGTAGCGCTGGGCCATCAGGGCCGTTCGGAAGTCGGAGAAGGCTCGAACATTCCAGGGGAGACCGCCGCTATCATCGGTGCTGTAGCGAGAGGCGAAGACGGCAAACAACATGCGGGTGGCACGCCGGCCGGAGTCGCCAAACTGGGCCCAGCCGGTGAGGCGGTGCAGCTCGTCCTGGGTATTGAAGTGGAAGACCGGCGCGCTCGTCACCGGCGACCCGTTGGCGCAGGTGAAGCTCCAGTCGCAGTCCATCTGGCTGTTGGAGAGGGGCGAGAGCTGCGTCAGGCGGGTGTGGGGCGGATACGAGGTTGCCTGGATGCGAAGGGAGGCGGCGTGCGTCTCGGTCGGTACCATGGCCATTACTGCCGACAGAGCAAGGACGCTGGTCAGGGCTCGAATGGTCTTCGCGGTCATCTCGATTCCTCCTGGTGAGTGGCTGTTCTGGGGGTCAGTCTTCTGGAATCCGGTTGTAGTCGAACTGCTGGTTGGTCCAGGTCGGGAAGTACTCGAGCCGCGTATGCGACGGATAGTCGCTCGCGGGCACGGGAGCCGCCAGCCGCGATTGATCCGACCTCGGTTGGATGCCGGTCCTTGAACGATCGGCCGGGTGCGAAGCCGGGGTGGCTTGCGCCGCAGCCAGGACCGCACCGGTCCCAGACGCGATGCGCGCGGCGCACGCGCTGAGCAGGACGGCGAGTGTGGTGACGATTGCGTGGCGCTTCATCTCTTTGCCCCCTTGCCTGGTCGATCGTCGTTTCGGATCTTCTGACGTCCAGTCTGCGCCTGTCGCGGGCGTGCCACCACGAACGCCGTCTGCACTCTTCCTGCACATTCGACGAGCGGCAGTGCGATTACTTTGTGTGGTTGTCACGGCGCTCACCCTTTGTCGATCGGGGAATCTTTGGTACCCAGTCTGCGCCGCGCCGCTCTCGAAGACCACGAATCGTGTCCACAGCGGAGTCACATTTCACCGGAAGTTGGGGGAAAAAGTGCCCTGACAGGTGCTAGGATTGTGGCACGGTAGCGCGACCGTCGATTGTGTGGAGGCTGGGAACAGAACGAGAGATGGCCGTCCACGACGAGGCACCGCTCGCAACACTCCTCAAGCGCTATCGGCTGGCGATGGGGTTTACGCAGGAGGAGCTGGCTGAGCGCGCCGAGATGAGCGCCCGCAGCGTCAGCGACATCGAACGCGGCCTGAATCGATCACCCCTCCCGAACACCCTGAGGCGCCTGGCCGATGCCCTGGAGCTTGCTGGCGAGCAACGCGCCAATTTCCTCGGCGCTACGCACGAGGCGCGGGAGGCGGCACCACCGCCGATCCGAATCGATGGTCGGAGCCCGACACGTCGATCCTTCGGGCTCAGTCTTCGCTGGCTAGCTGTAGCAACGTTGACGGCTCTGCTGGTCGCTGCAGCAGCCCTGACCCTGTTGCGCGGCCTTGCCAGTGGAAGCGCACATTCATTGTCAAGCAGCTCCTCCGCCCCGGCGGTGCTCGCTTCCTGGGGCTCGCCCGTGAGGCAGACGTTCTCGTGGTTGATTGGGGGCAGTGCCATCCCTGGGCCGCACGGGGAAGGCAATCTGTACGGCGGCACCCAGGTCACGCTGGGCGTCGTGCGCGCCTCGTCATCCGGCCAGCAGCTTTCGTCCTGGCAGGCCAGCGGGTTCTACGCGTCGGACTCCAAGGCGGACCCGCTGGGTAACCTCTGGCTGGCAACCTCGAACAATGACATCGAAGAGTACTCACCCGACGGCCGGCTGCTGGCGCGGTTGGGTAGCGCCGGATACAACCAGGGGCAGTTCGAAAATCCGGAGGGTCTGGGAATCACCAGCAATGGAAGCATCGTGGTCGGTGATGCGGGCAATGATCGAATCCAGGTGCTCTCGCCGAACGGCCGAGTGTTACGAGTCTGGCAAGGACCGGGCAGCAATCCGCAGCGTTTCGGACCTTACATCATTGCCGTGGATCGCTCCGACAATGTCTACGTCGCCGACGTCGGCAACGTGCTGATCGAGAAATACTCGCTGCAGGGTAAGCTGCTCGCGGATTGGAAATTGCAGGGTACTCCAGGTGCACATACCGGTATCGACCTAACGGTCGACGCCGCCGGCAATGTGTACACGCTCGTCGAGCACTTCACCAGCCCCACCAGCTACTTTTTCCACATCTACAAGCAGTCGCCCAGCGGCCGGACGCTTGCCGTCTGGAGCCACCTGGCCGCGCCTCCCGCTAGAAACCGGCCCCTCATCACGTCGCTGCGGTTCAACGATCATGGAGTGGCACTGGCGGCGGACTGGGAAAACAGTCGGATCCTCAAGCTCGACCCGGCTGGACGTGTGCTGGGTGTCTGGGACGCGCGACAGCTCCGATTGCCACTGTTTCGCTCGCCCGAGGGACTGGCGACGGACGCAGCAGGGAATGTCTACGTCGCCGACGCCAGTGGTGTCGTCGAGGTTGTGGCCGGCGGCCAGGATGCGCAGCGTTGGGCCGCTCCCGTTGCCTCCGGTCCGGCGAGTCATTTCTCCGGCGTTGCCGTCGACCTGGCGGGCAACATCGTCGTGTCGGACACCGGAAAAAATCGAATTGAAACCTTTTCGCCTTCCGGCAAGCTTCTCAGATCGTGGGGAAGGCCAGGTATCGCTGTGGGCGATCTCGGCAATCCGGCCAAGCTCGCGGTGG
>DATGJB010000108.1:0-44335 GCA_035295425.1 Chloroflexota bacterium
GGGGGCTGCGGCAGTGCGCGGGCCGGACATCGTGACCGAGGCGGAAAAGCTTCCGCCCGGGGCACACCAGCAGTACCTGGCAGCGGTGCGCCGGACGATCGATCGGATTGCCGGCGAGCAGACCGAGACGATCGCCACGGCGGCACGACTCTGCGCCGATTCGATCCTGCGTGACGGGTTGGTCCACCTATTTGGCTCCGGTCACTCGCGGATGGCCGTCGAGGAGATGTATCCGCGCTACGGCAGCTATCCCGGCTTCCATCCGATGGTCGAGCAGTCGCTCAGCAACCACCATCAGGTGGTCGGCAACAACGGCCAGCGGCAGGCGATGTTCATCGAGAATGCCGAGGGGCTGGGACGAGTCATGCTGGACAACTTCCAGCTCGACCCGGCGCGCGACGTAATGATCGTCATCTCCGCCGGCGGCACGAATGCCGTTCCGGTGGAGGTTGCGATCGAGGCCCGGCGTCTTGGCCTGACGGTCATCGCCATCACCTCGGTCGAGCACAGCCGCCTCTCGCGCCCCCGGCACAGCAGCGGCCGGCGCCTCTTCGAGGTTGCCAACATCGTCATCGACACCTGCACCCCACCCGGCGACGCGGCCGTTCAAGTACCCGGCCTTGACACACCGGTGGCTCCGTCGACCTCCGTTGCAAATATGGTCATCATCAACCTGCTCAAGGCAGACGTGGCGGAACTGCTCGCCGCCGCGGGGCGCCCTCCGGTCGTTCTCACCAGCGCGGTCCTGGTGGGTGAGGAGCGCTCGCGTGACCTCTTCGAGCGCAGCTACCGCGAGTACCGCGAGCGAATACGAAGGCTGTAGGCAGCTGCAGATGCAGTCATGGTGGGGGGAGGGGTCATCTCGACCGGCGGAAGGCTTCGGTCAGGCGAAACTCGGCGTATTCCGGGCAGAAGCTGACAAAGCCGGTGCGCGGGCCCGGTCGGTGTTTGATCGCGCGATCCATCACCACGAACCCCGCCGCGCGGTAGGCCACCAGGTCGTGTTCCAGCATCGTGGCGTCCGTGTACGTGATCACGTGAACGCGCCTGACTGCCGGCATCTCAGGCCCACGTCCGGATGAGCGTGGCGCGTGGCAAATGCAGCGCCGCTGCTGAGGCGGCGCTGCTCCGGGTGGTGGTCCGCTTCCGGTTGTGCGGGGCGCCGCCTACTGGAAGGCGAGGCCCGTGGGATAGCCCGCCGTGTCGCTGAGGGCGGCGAAGCCCGCCGCCTCGGTGACCGTGCAGTCGCTGTTCACCTGGCTGACCTCGATCTCGCCGATGGACCGATCGATCGACCACAGCTCTCCACCGACGTACTGCGTCGCTTCGGGGAGAGCGCCGGTGACCAGCGTGTCGCCAATGAAGCCCGGTTGGGGCGGATGGTACTGGAAGCTGCTGACCCCGCCCAGCTGGTTGGAGTCGTGGTTGGCGTCGACCTGGGTCCAGATGCACTGGGAACTCGGCGGCACGAGAACGCGGGTCATGCCGTCCACGCTCGGGTCGGTCGCGGTACCGCCCCAGGTGATGCTGCCCTTGCCGCCGGCATAGGTAGCGGTCCCCACCGTGGTCCGGCCGGTCGCGGTGATCGTCGTCGGATTACTCCCGGCGGTGGCGACGCCGACGCAGCAGGAGAAGCTCGCTTGATTCTTCTTCAGGAGGCGGAGCTTGGCGTTGAAGACGTCGAGGCTGCCGGTGGAGCTGTTGGCCGCGATCACCTGCTTCTGGACGTTGAGCGTCGCCACGGCGGCGAGGAGCCCGGTGTCACCCTTCTCCGGGGAGGGCGGGGTGAGCTGGCAGGAGGGCTTGAGCGTCATCACCTCGATGGCGCCGGTCTGGGTGGTACCGAACATCGGCTGGGGGGGCGTGACTATGCCATTCGGCCCCAGGCTGTCGGCCTGGTGGCTGACCGCGCGAGTGATCAGGCCCGTGCTGGTGCTCACCGCGAAGCTGTCCCAGGCGCCGCTCTGGCCCCCTCCCATGCCCCCGTCGGCGAGGACCAGGCAGGCGTTCGCGCCCTTAGTTCGAACCAGACCGATCGTGTTAAGCCCGTCGAACGGCTCGCAGTTCTCGCTGGCGCCGGTCGGGTAGGTCTGGAGCAGGTTTCCGGCAGCGTCGAAGACGTCGATGGCGTCCGGGGTGCTGCCGCAGATCGTGCCGCCGCCGGTGTCGGCGTAGGCGAAGCTGAATCCCGATTGAGCCCGGTGCACCACGTGCCTTGCCCGGAGCGGCGCCCCTGCCGTCGCCGTGGCCGCCGCGCCGCCAATGGGAGCGACCGCTCCGAGCAGACCGATCACACTCGCCGCCGTCACGAGCCGTCTGAGTCCGTTCATGCCAACCCCTTTCGCCCTCTGCTCTCACCCGTACCCGGGCGCAGCCTCGCGCTGCACGCCGCGACCAAATGTGACCCAATCGTACTGCTTATGTCTCCAGTCCCGCTCGCCGCAGCAGCTCCACCGTCTCCGCGATCACCCCGAACTGCTGCATTATGCCGAGCCGGTCGAACAGGTCCCACCGCTCCACGATCCTGCCGTCGGCAAACCGGGTGATGTCGATCCGTCGCAACGATACCTGTTTGCCCCTCGAACGGCCGTTGACCGCCACCCCGGCGAACGCGTCATCTCCGGGAACGATGTGTTGGTCGATGGTGATGCGGACGCTTTCCAGATCAAGATTGCCGTCCTCCGCGATCTCCTTGGCTGCCCCACAAATCTATTCGCCAGTTAAGCGTGACTTCGTGCGCGGCTCGTGGAAGAGTGCACTGCCGCAGCTTCGTGGAGGGCTTCGATGGTACAGGCGAGGTCGGTGATGCCAGTTACAGACGCCATCGGGTTGTTGCGACGCTATTTTGTCACCACCCATTTCCCGCTCGCCGTGCAGCCATACAGCGTCAACGTGCCTTTAGACGGATTGAACTGGAGGACCATCCGTCCTGTCAGCGTCGAGGTATTGCAGTCGGAGGACGGCGGCGCTGAACCGCTCGAGACCTCGGGGATCTGAACATAGCTGCCGTAGCTGGAACCCGAGGTGCCCACCTGCAGCAGGCTTTGGGGCGTTGCCGTCCCAATCCCCACACTGGTTGCCGCTGCCCCCAGCACCAGGGCATTGCTCTCGCTCACCACCGCATTCGCGCCAATCGCCGTCGCATTGCTCAACTGGGTACTCGTCCCCGGTCCGGCGTAGTCGCCCAGGAAAGTGTCCTGGCTCCCGGTAATGTTGGCATTGTTGCTGTTGCCGGACACGCCCGCATCCACCCCGACCGCGGTGTTGTAGTTTCCCGTGGTGGTCAGCTGCAGTGCACCAACACCAGTTCCCGTATTGCCGTATCCCGTGGTGTCGCTCTGTAGTGCCTGGGCTCCGAGCGCCGCGTTGTTGTTGGCGGTAGTGGAGTTAAGGGCGTTGTAGCCGTCGGCAGTATTGTCGCCGCCTGCAGTGTTGGCGTACATGGCACCGGTACCGGTCGCCGTATTGTCGCTGCCGCTGCTGTTGGAGGCGAGGGCGTTGAGGCCGGCGGCGGTGTTTTCATTGCCGGTCAGGTTACCGCTCAGCGCGTAGGGACCAGTGGCCGTGTTGTCATTGCCAACGGTGTTATTGGAGAGGGCCTGAACTCCAGCTGCAGTGTTGTCCCGGCCAGTGTCGTTGGAGAAGAGAGCGTCGAATCCAGACGCCGTGTTGTTGTAGCCGTCGCAGGTATGGCAGAGGTAGCCCTCCAGTGCAGCGACCCCTGTGGCCGTATTCTGGTAGCCGGTCCGATTGGCATCCATCGCGGTGGCTCCCAGCGCAGTATCCGAGCTGCCGGCGTAATTCTCGTAAAGCGCCAAATATCCGAGACCAGTGTTGACACTGCCAGTAGTGTTGAACTCGAGCGCGGAAAATCCTACGGCCGTGTTGTTGCTGCCTGTGGCGTTCTCATTCATGGCAAAGGCACCAACCGCGGTACTGTAATTGACTGCAGTCTGATTGGCCAGTGCTTGGTTGCCGTAGCACGTGTCATTGCTGCCCTGGGTTCCACCGCCATTGTTGTTGCAGAATTGCGACGAGGTCGGCTGCGCGGCACCAGCCCGGCTTGGAGGAGGCACTGCCAAAAGTGTTGTGGCGATGAGGACCGCCAACAGTCGGGAAGTCCATCCGCTATTGAGGGTGTCGCTTATTCGGCGTACCACCTCTTCGATGCGTGTCGCTGCGCGTGCTGTGGCCATGGCCCGTCCTCCTCCTCCTCAGGTCCAAGAATGAATTTCTTGGCGCAATGCTATGCCATATCGCGTCCTGCAACCGTCGAGATCTCGTCCAGGTGGCGTTGCAATCGCCTTGTATCATCATTCGATTGCTCCCTGGCGCCGTGGCCCGCGTCGGTTAAAGCGACTGGGAAGGCGGGCCCACAGTCGCAACGCCACCGGTTTAAACCCGCCCTGCGATCGAGAGTGGGTTCGCCGGACGCCGGGAATAGATCCCGGCGTCCGGCTTCTGCGCGAGTTACTGCTGAATGAGCGAAATGTTCGCGGTGCCCGTGAGACTGATCTTGTCCGCGATTATCGCGGTGTGCGGGGTGACCTGGGCGGCGCTCGATCCGCTTAAGCTGAGCCTGGCGGCGGGGAGGAAGAGTGCGCCGTACAGTGCGGTGGCCGAAGTTCCCGAAAGTGATCTCTGAGTGGCACATACTCGATCCTGCGCGACGGCGATGTCGGCGTAGGCGCCGCTCGTCATCGCTGTCCGCTCCCTCATGTCAGTCCCATCGGTCTCGTCCTTTCATCAACGCCCTTCGCGTGATTGATCGACAGCGGTGCGATCAACTGTGACCGCAGGCAGGTACGCAGCGAGATCTCCTACGCGCGCGATAGCCTCGATCGGCGTCCCTTCGTCTGTGTACTTTCCGTCTCACTTCCTCCTCCTCTTCACTCAGCTGGTTCCTCATCGCTATTGCCGGTCTGTGTGCCCGGCGCCCGCCGGATGTGTCCGCAGTGAGGTCACCCCTGCGCCGCATCTTCTGTCTGTTGCTCGCGGATGTGCGCAGGCGCGATCTCCACCCAACTCGCATTTCCCCTAGGATCGAGGCGGCAAGGCGTTCCTTCGCCATTCCGGTCTGTTGCTGGCCCCGCAGTACTTGGCGCACCATTGCAGCACCGTCGAAATTCCATCGAAATTGCGTCGAGCTTCTATGTGTGGAGGGGAACGGAGTCGTACGGCGAGCGATGCGGCGTGCCGACTACCGCGCGAGGGGTGCAGGCGGTCGTGCTGACACCTTCACGCGGTGCAAGCGGAAGTCGCTTTGAGGCCTGTAGCGCCGGCCGCGCGCGCCACCGTGGCGGGCGTCGGCGGCCGGCCGCCTTGCTCAGGAGGATTTGAAAGGCGCTCTCACGGCGTGTACAGCGCACCGTGTTCGAAGTTAGAGCCATCGCGATAAGTAGCGCTCACAACGCCGGATGGCGTGATGCCGGTAAGCTGGGTGCCCTCGAAGCTGCCACTTCCGCCGTTGGGATCGTCGAGCGTCGTGAAGGTCCCGTTATCCAGCAGGAAACCGTGGATGACGTTGGAGCTATCGATGTATCCGCCGGGAATCTCGCCGTTCACGGAGCCGTTGTTGATGAATGTGCCCTGACCTGCGCCAGTGCCGGCATGAGGATCGTCGTACGATGTGTAAGCGTTCTTGTGCCGTAGGAAACCGTGAACGACGGAGCCGCCATCAACGTAGGCGCCCATGACGTCCCCGTGCGGACCAGTCCCATCCGGAAAAGTTCCCTCGCCCGCGCGCGATCCGGCATTTGGCTCATTGAACGAGGAGTAGTGGCTCCCTTTGAGGGTAAAGCCATGACCGACGCCCTTGTTATCGATATAGATACCGAGGATAGCTTTGCCCGATGTCGAGAAGGTCGTCGCCAGCGTTCCCTGAAATGCACCCGTTCCAGCTTTCGGGTCGTCGAGCGTCGTGTAACTCCCGTTGTGGAGCAGGAAGCCGTGGTTCACATTGCTTTGATCGAGGTACGCGCCATCGATGTCTCCGTTTGGACCGAAGCCGTTTGGGGTCGTGCCCTGGCCCGCCCCACTTCCGGCATTGGGATCGTCGAGCGTGGTGTAGGTGCCGTTGTGAAGCAAGAAGCCGTGCAGCACCTGATTACTGTCGAAGTAGGAGCCAAGGACGTCGCCGGATGAACTGATGCTGGAGGTGAAGGTGCCGTTAACGCCGTTGGGGTCATCAAGCGTACGCCACGTGCCGCCACTTGCATGGGCGCTGTAGGTCGCCTGCCCCAACAAGCCGATCGCGAAGATGGTTATTGCAACTCGTATGGCTCTCATGCGCTTCTCCTTGGTGTTCGTCACGAAGATCGACACGACTGTCGTGGTCGATCCCGATTTCAGTGTTCGCGTCGCGGCTGTCGAGGTTGGCGGACCGGGGAGGCAGCAGTTGGCTCGACCCACCCCGATCCGCCGGCTAAGTGAGATGCTCGCTGAGAGAGGACCGCGACCCTTCACGCGCGCTTTCCCGTCGCCCCGGACACGCGGCCGCATGGGGTGGCGTGGCTGAGAGAGGGGCTATCGCATCAGCTTCGAAGCGAACCCCCCATGCGACCGCGTGAAGGCCTACCGGAACGGATGCTGAAGCAGTCCCGACCGACTGCATGTACGGCTTGGTAAACAGCACGTACTGCTCGCAGTCGGGTGCGACCAGCCCCTGGAACGCCGCGGCACTCCCATGGCTGAAGTGGTCATCAATCCGGCGAATCGCCTCCTCACTGCGAGTTGTCTCGCCAATCGCCACTGTTGTCTGTCCTCCGATGCGTCTGGACCGCGACCGCAAATCCAAAGCTTGTCGCCATCCTACAGGCGAGGGTGTCCTTCAACCGTCGAGATTGCATCGAAAAGGTGTTGTGTTTGCGGTCGACGTCTACCTCTCGTCCGGGCGACTGCGAATTGAAGCTCCGGGCAGCCATTCACGCACCTCCCGAAGCGTCGGCCGGCCGTGTCCGAGACCGGCCCGCTCACCGGCACGGCCGAAGATCGCCACGCGTTGCCCCAGTGCCACATGCGCCCCCCTCCCACCACGGGCACTCGTCACCGGCCTTTGAATGCGTTGGGGCGCGGAATCCCTGCTGTACCTGCCCACATTCCGTGCAACGGGCGTGCGAGTGCGTGAGCTCATGGGGACATTGCGGCGTCGACAGGCCCCGTCGCGCTGCGACGCCAGCCGGCCACGGCGGGCAGGGCCGCGAGACGGGTGCATGCCTGCTCTGGTCGATGGTTCCCTCCTGTGTCGCCAGGGCCACTCCCGTGGATTGTTATGGCACGGACAGGACAGCAACTCCCGCCGGTCGGCTGTTCGCCGGCAGCGTCACGGCGAGGCCGCAATGGGCCTGGAGGCGGCCGAGTGCGCAGAGGTTCACTGTGCCGTCGGCGTACCCCAGCACGAAGAGGTCAGAACCGAGCTGGGCCATTACCCCGGGATCCCGTATCGAAGTAGCCACATGCACGACCTTTCCAGGTCCGCCGGAGAAGGAATAGAGGCCGAGTGAGCCCGATAATCCCTCGCTTTCGACGAGCTGGTCGTGGAATGGGTCGTAGTGGACCGCGAGGCCGTCGGATCCGGCGGAGTCGGTGAGAGGACTTGACGGCACGTCCTGTACGCTCTTACCGGTCAGCCAGAATGCTTCGGCCGAGCTCCAACCGTCGGCGATTTGCCCGGTGAAGAGCATGGCACCTCGCTTCGTGGCGCCGATCGCGGCGCCGGCGGCAGGCGAGGCGTGGAACTGCGATGGTACCGATTCCACCAATTGCAGCGGTCCCTGCCCGACCTGATAGAGGTCGATGCGGTTGTTGCCGCTATCGACCGCCGCGATCATCGAGTTGCCGACGATTGCGAGATCGGAGTAAGACTTGTAGCCAAAGAAATTGGCGATCGGGGTACCAAGCGCGCACGACGAGCCGATGGGAATCTGGTAGATCCACGACGGCTCCCCGCTTTCCGCGGTGACGATGACGAAGAGCAGCGAGCCGTCCGGCGTGACGTAGGCTCCCGCCGGAGCGAACTTCTGATTCCCGACCTGAATCTGGCTCATCACTGTAAGTGCTCCATCAGGCAGATTCACAGCAAAGCTCTCGACCTGTCCCTTGCTCTCGGTATTGAATGCGCAGGCCCCATTGGCGAGTGAGGTCGCCAGGTCGTTGGCAGACCCGGTCGGGGCGAAGTGACCACCGCCGGTTGCGTACGGCGACCCCGGCGTTGGCACGAGCCGTCCGTTCCGGAGTGCAAAGCCTGAAATGCTGTCGACGGGCAAGCCGTTTTGCACGTAGAGATACTGGGTTCCTCGGCTTGGTGGAACGGCGGCCGAGGCGATGTGTCGCAATCCTTCCTGCGTAATCGTCGATAGGGCAAGCGCCAGCCCAATGAATGCCACAGTCGCGGTGCGCTGATAGCTGCGTAGCATGGGCTCTCCCTCTCGATCTCGTCAATAAATTCGATGAGGACACCGTACTGCCGCGATCGTGATAACGACATCGAAGAGTCGTCGTGAATGTGTTGTATTTAGCTCGACACGGTGCTACGCTTAGGATCATCACGGAATACCTGTGACAAGACAGACGTCGAGAGAGGGGCGTCCAATGCGTCGAGGGTTGCATTCCGTCGCGCAGGTGCCGGCCGCTGCGTGCTGTGGGCTCACGGTTCTGGGTCCCTTCGCTCTGACCAGGGACGAAAGCGCTCTCGACACGTCCACCTGGCCGCGACGTGGGCAGTCGCTCCTACGTCTGCTCGCGGTCTCTCCCGAGCACCGGCGCCGCCGCGACGAAGTGGTCGAACTTCTGTGGCCCGAGTCGGCACCCGAGGCCTCGGTCTCCAATCTGCGCTCGCTTGTGCATCTTCTCAAAAAACACTGGGGGGACGAGCTGCCGCCGGTAGTGCTTCATCAAGGGTGGGTGGAACTCAATCCCGAGCTCGAGTGGCAGATCGACCTGGACTGCTTCGAGCAGCAGCTCCGCGCAGCGAGTGACGATGTGTTTGCGCTCCAGGAGGCGCTAGAGATGGTGCGCGGCGGAGTGCTGGCGGAGGACCGTTACGAAGACTGGGCAGCGCTGCCTCGCCAGCGGATCGAGCACGCCTGGAGGGAAGGCTGCTATCGATTGGTCGGGCTGATGCGTGCGGCCGGCGACCTGCAACAGGCGCTCGTCTGGATCGAGCGTCTGCTGGCGTACGACTCGCTCGACGAGACGGCCTTCCGTGAGGAGCTCTGCGTGCTCGGTGGGCTGGGACGCCGGAACGATGCACTGCGCCGTGCGCGCATTTTCCGCGAACATCTGACGCGCGAGCTGGGGGTGGAGCTCTCCTCCGAGACAGAGGCACTCATTTCGGGACTCACCCGGCAGGTCGTCACCGAGCCGGTGAGATCCCGCACATGGGAGCAGGACCGTGACTTCACCCACATCCGCTCGCCGCTCAAGACGCCGGTTACCCCCACCAACCTCCCTGCCGATCTCACGCCATTCGTTGGACGACAACAAGACATCGCGCGTCTCGCCGATCGCCTGCTGCGGCCGGGCATGCGACTACTGACGGTCACCGGCCTCGGTGGGCTGGGAAAAACCCGCTTGGCGCGCAAGGCGGCCGAGGCAGTGATCGACCACTTCCCCGATGGCGTCATTCTCGTCCAGCTGGACGCGGTCGTCGACCCAGATCTGGTTCCGGAAATTATTTCATCCACTATCGGCGCGAGTGTGCGCGCGGGATCGCCGGCCGAGGAACGCATCATCGAGCATGTGAATTCGCGCCGGGTGCTTCTTCTGCTAGATAACTTTGAGCAACTGGTCGCCGCGTCGTCCCTCCTGACCACGCTGCTGTCGTCGTGTCCCGGCCTCACACTTCTCCTGACGAGCCGCACCATCCTCCACCTCTCCTTTGAGAACGAGTTCCCACTTCAGCCATTGGCAGTTCCACCCCCCGGCGCCCCCGACGATCCGTTATCCCTACTCGGCTTCGATTCGGTGCAGCTCTTCGTTCAAAGGGCGGACGCCGTGGCGCCGGGCTTCACTCTCAGCGACTCGAATGCGGCGGCGGTTGCCGAGATCTGCCGCCGGCTCGAGGGACTGCCGCTGGCAATCGAGCTGGCAGCGGCGCGCACCAAGCTCTTCCCGCCCCATGCGCTGCTCGGCCAGTTGACCGGTAGACTGGATTTCCTCAAGACCGAAGCGACCGATCGTCCCGGCCGGCAACAAACAATGTGGGGCGCTATCGACCTGAGTTTTCAGCTCCTCTCGGCGGACGAGCGCACGCTGTTCGCCCGACTGTCGGTCTTCCGCGGCGGATGCTCGCTCGAGGCCGCCGCGGCGGTTTGCGATCTCCACGGCTCGCTCGACCTGCTCCGCCTTTTCGAGGGGCTAATCGACAAGAGCCTGCTTCGCCAGGAGGGCGTGACGGAGCCGTGGTTCCAAATGCTCGAAACCATCAGGGAGTACGCTGCACTTCGACTGGAGGAGCGGGGTGAAGCCGAGGAAGTCGGCAGGCGCCACGCCGAATACGTCGCGCGACGCGCGACGGAAATCTGATAGGGCCCGAATGGGATCAGCGAACACCCGTCTGCCCCAGAGCACCGTGGACGTGCCGGCGAGACGGAGGATCTGGCGATGGAGCAGGGGCAAGCCGCCTTCGTTGATGTAGACCGCGCTGGTGAGATGCACCCGGTAACGTGCGGGAGCCGGCGCCTTGCCCGGCCACCGATCCCTCTCACCCCGTTCATCGGGCGAACGCGGGAGTTAAGGGAAGTGCGGCAGCTGCTTCTGCGAAAGGACGTGCGTCTCCTCACCCTCGCGGGACCGGGTGGAATCGGGAAGACCCGCTTGGCGATCGAGGCAGCGAGCAAGATGGACGATGCGTTTCCGGATGGGATCTTCTTCGTCTCGCTTGCCGCAGTGGCCGACCACGAACTGGTGGCGCCGACGGTAGCCGGCGTGCTCGGGGTGAAAGAAGAAGCCGGCGACTCGCTCGAAGACGCCCTTGTGGACTTCATGCAGAGGCGCCGTTCCCTCCTGGTCCTCGATAACTTTGAACACGTGCTGGCTGCTGCGAAGCTCGTCGCTACGCTGTTCCGTCGCTGTCCCCACGTGACGATCCTCGTGACCAGCCGCTCGGTCCTCCATCTCCGGGCGGAGTGTGACTACCCGGTACCGCGGCTCACCCTCCCTGATCCTCGGCAGCTCCCGCCTCTCGCCGAGCTGGCCAGCCAGGATGCGATTCAGTTCTTTTCAGAGCGGGCGCGAGCCAGCCGTCCAGGCTTCGAGCTGAACCCTGAGAACGCTCACGATGTAGCCGAGATCTGTCTGCGGCTGGATGGGTTGCCGCTAGCTCTGGAGCTCGCTGCGGCGCGGATCCGGTTGTTTCCGCCGAAAGCCCTCGCCCATCGACTCGGCCAGCGCTTCGATCTTCTGACCGGCGGAGCACGGGATGTGCCGGCTCGCCAGCAGACTTTGCGGGATGCGATCGACTGGAGCTACCGCTTGCTGACGAGCGCGGAGCAGACCCTCTTCGCTCGCCTGTCGGTCTTTCGGGGTGGCTGCACGCTCGAGGCTATCGAGGCGGCGTGTGGCTACGGTGACCAGCTCGACGTGCCGGCAGCGATCGGCTCGCTGGTGGACCAGAGCCTGCTACAGGAGCGAGGTGAAGAGGAGCCACGTTACCTCATGCTGGAAACCATCCGCGAGTTCGCGGCCGAGCGGCTGGTGGCCGTAGATGAAGACGGGGCAGTCCGGAGCAGGCATGCCGAGTACTTCGCCGGGGTGGCCGAGCAGGCCGAACAGGGGCTGACGGGTGAAGAGCAAACTGCATGGGTCGGACGGCTGGAACGGGAGCACGACAATCTGCAGGCGGCTCTGAGATGGAGCATGCCCCGGAGCGGAGAGCTCGGCCTGCGGCTCGCGAGCGCGCTCTGGCGATTCTGGTCCATCCGCGGCTACCAGGCAGAAGGACGCCGGTGGCTGGAAGAGGCGGTAGCGCGAAGTCGCGACCGGGGTGGAGATCCAGCGCTTCGCGCCAAGGCACTCAATGGAGCAGGCGGTCTGGCAATCAACCAGGGCGCCTACGGGCTAGCGCAAGAGCTGTATTCAGAGAGTCTCCAACTCTGCCGCGGGCTGGGAGATAGGCGTGGTATCGCAGCCTCGCTGCACAATCTTGGAGTCGTGGCACGCTGTCAGGGTGATCTCGCCGGATCGCGCGATCGCCTTGCGGAGTCCTTGCGGATGTTCCGTGAAGCAAGAGACGAACCCGGGACAGCCTTGGCGCTCCATAGTCTCGGGTGGGTGTCGCATGCTTGGGGGGATCACGAGCGCTCTCGGGAGCTCTTCGAGGAATGCTTGCTGCTCTACCGCGCGCTGGGTAACAGCGCTGGAATCGCGAACGCGCTGACCGGCATTGGTTTCGCGGCGTCTTCCCGCGGCGACTACGATCGCGCTGAAGACGCCCTTGAAGAGAGTCTGCGACTGAGTCAGGGTCTGGGCAATAGGCCGGGAAGCGCCCACTCATTGCACGGTCTCGGCGATGTAGCTCGTGGCCGAGGCCGCTATGAGCAGGCCGAGAGACTGCATCAGGAGAGTCTCCGGCGCAGCCTTCAGCTAGGAGACGAGCAGGGAAGCGCGGGATCGTTACGGGCGCTCGCCGCGCTCGCCGCAACCCAGCACAAGTATGCACACGCCGTGTGTCTCCTTGCCGCTGCGACGGTGGCGTGGGAACGCATCGGATTCATCCCGGAACTATCCGAACGGCGGGAGATCGAGGAGGTTTCCCGACAAGCACGGCATGCGCTCGGTGTCGAGGGGTACGAAGCAGCCTGGGCGAGCGGAGCGGCGCTGTCGTGGGACGAGGCAGCAGGGCGTGCCCTTGGTGAGGGAGCCGCCTATTCATCCGGTACCGGCTAAGGCAGAGCATCTCTCCGAACCACGCGGGTAAGCGCATTACCTTCACAGCATTCCGCGTTCAATGGAGGATGCAACATCACCATCGAAAGAATGTCAACCACCGGTAGCGTAAATCTGGCAGTTCAGGCAGCGGCCCGATGGGGCAGCTAGTCCAGGATGGGTTGTACTGCCACTCTTCGTTTACCATCGACGGTACAGCAAGATCTCGTGTCGCCCTCGAACTGTCATACCTACGCCGGGAGTGTTCATGGAATCACCAGCTCCTCTCCTGCCCACCAGCGTGGTCGGCTCGTATGCCTGGCCGGCCTGGCTGTCGGTCGGCATCGAGGCGGCGCGACGTGACCAGCTCGGGCCGGCCGAACTGGATGAGATGCTCGACGACGCGGTCGACACCGCGCTCCGCGACCAGGAGGAAGCAGGCGTCGACATCGTCACCGACGGTGAGATGCGCCGCAGCGGGTTCTTCACCGCCGAGTTCTACACGCACCTCACCGGTCTCGCGCCGATCTCTCCCGCTCGCCGCTGGGGACCGGCGGGCCACGATCAGCAACACCGCTTCAACGTGCTCGAGCCGATTGCCGCGCCCAACGGCCTGGGCGTGGTCGAGGAGTTCCGCTACGCCCGCCGGCGCACCGCCCGCCCACTGAAGCCGACGCTGCCCGGCCCGTTTACGCTTTCCGGCCGGCTGGATGGCGGGACCGTTTATCCGAGGCGCCTCGATGCGGCCTGGGCCTTCGTCCCGATTCTCAACGCCGAGCTGCGCAACCTCGTGGCCGCAGGTGCCAAATTCATCCAGATCGACGATCCCTCCCCGGCGATCCACCCCGACATGGCCGAAGAGTTTCCTTCCCTTTTCAACGCCGCGATCGAGGGTGTCCCGGTGCGGCTGGCGGCGCACCTGTGCTTCGGCAATTATGCTGGGCGGCCGCTCGGCAAGCGGGTGTACGAGCCGGTCCTCGACCAGATGATGGCGTTGCGCGTCGATCAGCTCGTCCTGGAGTACGCGAATCGGGAGCTGGCCGAGCTCCCGCTGCTCCGGGAGATCGCTGCCCACCGCGAGATCGGAGCCGGACTCATCGACGTGAAGAGCTACTACCTCGAGACACCGGAAGACGTGGCTGAACGCATCAGGCGCGTCCTGGAGTACGTTCCAGTCGAACGGCTGTCGATCCTGCCCGACTGCGGCTTCAGCCAGACCGCCCGCTGGGCGGCCCGCGCCAAGCTCCGCTCGATGGTCGCAGGCGCCCGCCTGGTCCGGGACGAGCTCGGCCAGGAATGATCGCAGGGAGGTCACGCATGGGAACAGTCCGAACCGTCACCGGCGACATCGACTCCAGCGACCTCGGGGTCTGCGATGCCCACGAGCACGTCCTGATCGTCGGCGGCATTCCGGTGCTGCTCGACAAAGACTTCCTGCTCGACGACCGTGAGAAGGCGTCCCGGGAGCTCACCGCCTTCAAGGCACTGGGCGGTGGCAGCGTCGTCGATATGATGCCCGCCGGGCTCGGGCGCGACCCGGACGGCCTGCGCGCGCTCTCGCAGCAGACCGGTGTCCACATCATCGCTGCAACCGGCTTCCACACCGAGCGCTACTACGATACCCAGCACTGGCTCTACCACTATTCCGTGGAGCAGATCGCCCACTTCTTCCGCGGCGAGATCGAGGAAGGCATGGACCAGTGGGGCTACCGCGGCCCGCTGGTCCAGCGCACTCCCGCCCGGGCGGGAGTGATCAAGGTCGCGTCGCTCTATTACCGCTGGACCGCGAACACCGAGAAGTGGTTCGAGGCCGCCGCCATCGCGCAGCGTGCGACGGGCGCGCCGATCGCCTCGCACACCGAGAACGGCGTGCTCGGCGACATACAGGTCGAGCGGCTGACCTCTCACGGCGTTCCTGCCTCTTCGATCGTCGTCGGCCACATCGACAAGAACGTCGACCCTTACGTCCACCGCGAGCTCGCGGCGATGGGCGTCTACCTTGAATACGACAGCCCATCGCGTTTGAAGTACGGTCCGGACGCCGATGCGGTAAAGCTGATTGCGGCCGCCGTCGAGCACGGCTACCAGCGCCAGATCCTGCTGGGGCTCGACCTGGCGCGCCGCTCGTACTACCCGAGCTACGGCGGAGGGCCGGGGCTAGGCTATCTGCTGGAGCGCTTCGTCCCGCGGCTGCACGCGGAAGGACTCGGCGACGTGGTCCCGCTCCTGCTCGTCGAGAACCCGGCTCGTGCCTTTTCGATGGCGCCGGTGCAGGCGGCATCGGCCGCGGCTGAGAGCCGCCGGTAGCCGCGGTGATTCCCGATTTCCTGCGCGATGTGCCGCTCATCGGAATACTCCGCGGCGTGGCGCGGGAGACGGCCGGAGCAGCGGCGGCGGCGGTGGTACGCGGCGGAATAACCACGCTCGAGGTCACGCTGAACAACGAGGATCCGCTGGCGCTCATCGCCGAGCTCGCCCGTGATCTGCCGGGAGTCACCATCGGCGCCGGCACCGTTATGTCGATCCGAGACGCCGAATCCGCCCTCGCCGCCGGCGCGCGCTTCATCGTCTCGCCCCATATCGACGAGCCGCTGGTCGGTTTTTGCGCCGCCGCCGGTATCCCGGTCTTTCCCGGCGCCATGACTCCCACCGAGGTCTGGCGTGCCCACGCCGCCGGCGCGACCATGGTCAAGCTCTTCCCGGCCTCCGAGCTTGGTCCCGCGTATGTCCGGGCGCTGCGCGGCCCGCTGCCACAGATCGATCTGCTCGTCACGGGCGGCATCGATGCCGGAAACCTGCGCGCGTTCCTCGACGTGGGAGCAAGAGGAGCCGCCGTCGGCGGCCGCCTGTTCCCGCGGCACCTGCCGGACAGTGACACGTCAGAAGTCGAGCGAGAGGCTGGCCGGTTGGTGCGGGCCTACCGGTCGCGCGCTTAGCCTGCCGCCACCCTCTCGACGATTCGGCCGCTGCCCTTCTCCTGCAGGATGTATTTTGTCCTGCCGTCCGGCATTACCTCCTGCTTGACCAGAAGATGATCGGCGTCGTACTCCTCCAACTGCCGGCCGGCGGTGACGTCCTCACGCCCGCGCCAGACCGCGAGCTCCACCGGTTCCCAACGCTTCGAGCGGGCAGATCGGAAGCAGGCATCCATGATGGCGTTGACGACGTAGCCGTCGTAGAAGGTTTCAACCGGCTCCTGTCCGCCATCGAGCGCATTGAGCATGTCGGCGAACATCGCCAGGTAGCCCAACTCGCCCAGCTCGTCGCCCACCGGGAAGAGCCAGCCGCTGCCGGCCTCCGTCTTCTCGGACACATAGCCTTTCTGGCCACCCGAAGTGAAGAGCTCGAAACCGGTACGGAGCCAGTGATTGGTCCAGATCGTCCCCTCCGTTCCCGAAACCTCATCCCGCAGATCCATCCCGCCGCGGAACGCCCAGCTGACCTCGAACTGCGCAACGGCCCCCGTGGCGTAGCGCACCAGTCCCACCGCACTGTCTTCCACCGGGATCGGGTGCACCTGCGTGTCCGCCCAGCACATCACCTCGAGCGGCCTGATGTCCTTCCCGACGAAGGAGCGGCCGATCTCAATGCAGTGACAGCCCAGGTCGATGATGGCCCCTCCGCCCGCCTGTTCCGGGTCCCAGAACCAGGCGCTGTGCGGCCCGCTGTGCGTCTCCCGCGAGCGCGTCCACAACACCCGGCCCACCGCGCCGGATTGGACCGCGTCGAGCGACTTCAACGTCTTCGGCGAGTAGACGAGGTCTTCGAGATAGCCGTGGAACACGCCTGCTTCCTCGACCGTCCGCAGAATCTGGAGCGCCTCGTCAGCGGTTCGTGCCAGGGGCTTGGTGCACAGCACCGCCTTCCCGGCTCGCGCCGCGAGCTCGATCGCCTGACGGTGCAGATTGTTGGGCAGCCCGACCACGACGACATCGGCAGCCGGGTCGTTGATCGCTTCCTCGAGATCGGTCGTCCAGCGCGGCACGCTCCAAGCCTCCGCCGCCTCGCGCGCCCGTTCCTCGGAGCGCGAGTAGAGCACGCCCACCGAGTCGCGGCTGCGTCCGCTCTGCAGCGCCTGCGTGTAGAACATGCCGATGAGACCAGTGCCGAGCATGCTGATGGTATGCACCCGCGTCTCCTCCCACATCCGAAGTGGTCTGCTTGACTCTCCAGAATAGATGTTGCCGATTTCGCTCTTGAGTTGCCGGTGCAGAGGGTCGAGGTGAATTTCGACTACCTCCTGGCGACGCGGCGGCGCATTCCCTGAGTGCGCCAGGCGCTCAGATCAAGCTCACGTTGAATCGCGAAAGCAGCTCCGGACCGTCGGTGGTAAACACAACGTTCTCCTCGAGGCGCATCCCGCCGAAGCCCTCAACGTACAGCCCCGGCTCGACGCTGCTGACCATCCCTTCGTCCAGAGCTCCGGTGTTCCCTGGCCGCAGGAGCGGTACCGGCTCGTGGTAGCGGAAGCCGAGTCCATGCCCGGTCGGGTGGACGAAATGCGGGCCGAATCCGCTCTCCTCGATTGCCTCCCGCGCCAGCGCGTCGACCTCGTGACCCGTCATTCCCGGCCGCGCCGCGGCCATCACCGCGCCGTGCGCCGCGAGGACTGCAGCGTACATTTCGTCCTGTCGCTCGGTCGTCTTCCGGCCGGCGACCAGCGTCCGGGTCAGGTCCGACCAGTATCCGTCGACATGCGTCCCCAGCTCCAGAACGCCCAGATCGCCCGGCTCGATCACTCGGGCCGAGGTGGAAGGGTGGAGCGAGTAGGCAAGCGCCGACCCTGTACCGGACATCAGCTGGCACCAGCCCCGGACATGCCGCGCGCCGCGGTATCCGGTGCCGCGGCTCATGATCGCGGCCTCGACCTGAGCGGCGACCTCCGCCTCCCGCCGTCCCGGCTCGTACCACTGCCGGAACGCCTCCAGCCCGAAGCTCGCGATCTCGTTGGCCAGCCGTAACCGCTCCACCTCGTCGGGCGTCTTGCGCGCCCGGGACGCGTTCAGCGCTGGTCCGGCATCTGAAATGTCGGCTCCTGCCGCGGCCGCCGCGATGAGCTCGTGGGTCCGCGCCGCCGGGACCAGCACCTCGCCCGCCACATGGCCGGGCGCAACCGCTTCGAACGAACGCTCGGTGCCGATACGAGCTCCCTCGGTGGTGAGCAACCGCAGTACGTCGCGGAGCTGGGCCTCGACCGCCTCGTAGGGATCCGCCGCATTGACCACCGCCGAACGAATCGTCCGGATCTCGCCGGCCGCCCCGTCCGGAATCTCCCTCTGCTCGGTGTCGGTCGCGATCAGCGCCGAGCGGCCGTCCGCGGTGAGGACCGCGAAGGCGAAGCTGCTGAGCGGCCAGTAGCCCGTCAGCAGAAGAACGTTCTCCGGAAGGCGGCACACGACCGCGTCGAGATCGTGCGTGGCCAGTGCTTCACGATTGCGTGCGTCGCGCAGCGGATCTGCGCTCATCTCACCACTCCTCCACTCAGATGAGGTGGCTGCTCTCCCGGTACACCGGCAGCTGGCTGATGCCCGCGTCGACGTTCAGGACCGCACCCGTGACCTGGGTCGATTCGTCGGAGACCAGGTAGAGAACGGCGAAGGCCGCGTCCTCAACCGTCTGATGCCGTCCCAGCGGAAGCATCGTCCCCGAAGCCCGAACCTCCTCGGCGCTGGCCCCCAGACTTTGCTGCAGCGCCATTTCGGTGTCGGTGAGCACCCATCCCGGGATGACGTAGTTGACGCGGATCCGATCTCGGGCCAGCGCGCCGGCCAGTGTCCGGGTCAACGTCAGCAATCCGCCCTTGGCTGCAGAGTATGCGACGAGCGTGGGGATTCCCTGCACTCCATGCGCCGAGCCCATATTCACGATACTGCCGCCACCGCCGGCCCGCAGCTGCGGTACGGCGTGCTTGCAGCAGAAGAACGCGCTTCGCAGATTGAGCGCCAGGACATCGTCCCAGAGCGTGGCCGTCGTCTCCTCCAGGGCGGCACGCGGAAACCAGCCGACGTTGTTCACGAGCGCGTCGAGCCGGCCAAAGCAGCGAACGCTTTCCTGTATCAGCGCCGCGCACTGGTCCTCCTGCAGCACGTCGGTGCGCACGAACCGGCTCGCCCCACCGGCGTCGCAAATGCCCTCGGCGACGGCGGCTCCCTCTTTCTCCCGTACATCGGCAACCACCACCGACGCGCCCTCCCGGGCCAGCAGCTCGGCACAGCCCCTACCAATGCCGCCCGCCGCGCCGGTGACGGCCACGACCTTTCCCTCGACCCGTCCCGGCATCAGTGACCGTCAGGCCCGCACATCAACCCAGCGCCCCTCCGCCGCGCTCTGCAGAATGCAGTCGCCGATCACATTCTCGCGGTAGCCATCCGCAAACGTGGGGAAATCGGGGGTGCGACCGGAGGCGCGGCCGCCGGCGCGAATGTAGTCGTAGATAGCGCGGTTGATCGCGGTGTGGCTGTCGGCGAACCCCTCGTCGTGTCCCCCGGGATAGCGGGCGAACGGTCTCGCCGCCACGTCGAGCAGCGCCGGGTCCTTGATAAGAACCTCGTTGGGCCGCTCGCGGTGGCCGATCCACAGCTCGTTAGGCCGCTCGCCATCCCAGGCAAGCGAGCCGCGCGAGCCGTTGATCTCGATGGAGATGCGGTTCTTGCGGCCGGCGCTGACCTGCGAGACGACGAGATTCCCACGCGCCGTGTCGCCGAGATGGAGCAGGATGGTAGCGGCGTCTTCGGTCGCCATCCGGACCTCCTCGCGCTCGACCTCCGCGGTCGAGAAGGTCTCGATCGCCTTTGCCGGCTTCTGCCGCACCGGGATGAAGGTGCTGAGCTCTGCGAAAACGCGCGTGACCGGCCGGTCCGTGATGAACTGCGCGAGATCGAGCCAGTGAGAACCGATGTCGCCCACGGCCCGCAGCGATCCGCCCTGCTCCGCCTCGACTCGCCAGTTGTAGTCGGTATCGAGCAGCAGCCAGTCCTGGCAGTAGCCGCCGTGGACCATCCAGACATCGCCGAGCTCGCCGCGCCGTACCAGCGCTCTGGCGTGCTGGACCAGCGGATAGAAGCGGATGTTGAAGGTGACGGCGTTGACGCGTCCGCTACGCTCGGCAAGCTCGACCAGCTCGGCGGCTTCGGCGCTGGTCATCGCCAGCGGCTTCTCGCAGACGACATCTTTCCCTGCCCCCAGCGCCGCCCTTGCGGCGGGGTAGTGGAAGATGTTCGGGGCCGAGATATCGACCACGTCGACGTCGGGATCGTCAATCAGGTCCCGGTAGTCACCGTACGCGCGAGGCACGGAGAGCTGCCGTGCCTTCGCCTCCGCCGACTCTGGACCGCTCGCCGCCAGCGCCACGACGTCCACGTAGCCCAGACGCCGCAGTGACTCAATATGCGCCGGGCCGATGAATCCGGCGCCGATCACGCCGACACGAATGCGGCTTCGATCCTCAGTCATCTCTATCCCTCCACCGGCTGCAGCAGCGTCTTCAGACCAGATCGACGCTCGAACCTGTCGAATGCCTCCCGCCACTCGGTGACCGGCAGCACATCCGTGACCAGCGGCTCGGTTCTCACCACGCCGCTGCCGAGCAGGCGCAGCGCCCGCTCCCAGGCAGACGGCACCGACGCGTTGCTACCCGTGACCGAGAGCTCCTTGTAGCAGATCTGGTCCAGATCCCAGGTGACCGGCTTGCCGAACAGGCCGATCTGCGCGTACTGACCGCCGCGCCGGACGACGTCCAGCAGGGTGGACGCAGCCGGGCCGGCTCCCGAGCACTCGTAGACGATGTCGGCTCCCACTCCGCCGCTGAGTTCCAGGATCGCATCTCGGTGTGAGTCGCGCTCCACCTCGAAGACGTACGAGGCGCCGAGCTGCGAGGCCAGATCCAGACGCCGGCGATCCGCCTCCGTGCCCAGGACGATCACCTGTGCTCCCGCCGCTCGCACCACCTGCATGGTCAGCAGTCCGATCGCGCCCGGACCGGCCACGACCGCCAGGTCGCCGGCCCCGAGGCGCGGAAGCTCAACCGCTCCATGAATCGCGCAGGCCAGCGGCTCGGTCAGAGCGCCCGCCTGGAAACCGATTGTGGCAGGCAGATGGTGCACGTTTCTCTCCGGCACGACGACATACGACGTGAAGCCGCCATTCACCGCAGACCCGAGCGACCGCCGCTCCGGGCAGAGGTTGATGCGCCCTCCACGGCAGTATCGGCAGTGACCACACGTTGAGATATAGGTTTCGGTGGTAACCCGATCGCCCGGCGCAACGCCGGCGACTCCCGTCCCCACCTCGGCGATCTCACCCGCCACCTCGTGTCCCAGCACGACCGGTGGATAGCAGCGAAATTCATCCCGGTAGATGTGCAGATCGGTTCCGCAGATACCGGCCGCGCGCACCGCGATCTTGACGTGGCCAGGCGGCGTCGCCGGCTCGGCGACATCACGCACCTCGACGTTGCCGATACCCGGCGCTGTCTTCACGACCGCTTTCATGCGCTCAGGTATTGACGCAGGTACCGTCCCGACTGCCGAAGCGCGCGCTTGCGGCTGTCCAGACTTCCCTCGTAGGCACGATCCTCGGCCTCGATGCAAACCGGCCCGCGGTAGCCCACTTCGGTGAGCGCCGAGAAGAACGGTCCCCAACGTACGCTCCCCAGGCCCGGCAGCTTCGGCGTGTGGTACGCGAGCGGCACCGCCAGAATGCCGACCTCGTTGAGTCGATCGCGGTCCAACCGCGCGTCCTTGGCGTGAACGTGATGCAGGCGCGAGCCGAACTCGAGAATCGGCCGGACTTCGTCCATCTGCTGCCAGATCAGGTGCGATGGATCGTAATTGAGTCCAAAGTGCGGGTCCGGGATCGCCTCGAACATCCGCCGCCAGACCGCCGGGCTGATCGCCAGGTTCTTGCCGCCCGGCCACTCATCACCGGTGAACAGCATTGGGCAGTTCTCGATGCCGACGTTGATGTCGCGTGCCGCCGCATACTCGATCAGTGGCGGCCACACTTCGAGAAACGCCGGCCAGTTGTCGTCAATGGTCTTGAACTGATCGCGCCCCACGAAGGTATTCACCGTGCTGAGACCGAGCAGCCGCGCGGCGTCGATCATCGCCCGAATGTGGTCGGTGTAGACCTGACCCTCCGCCCGGTCGGCGACCAGCGGATTGGGGTAGTACCCGAGCGCCGAAATCGCCACGCCGGTTCGCTCGACCAGCCGGCGCACTTCATCGGCCCCGGCCCGGTCGAATCCCGTGACGTCGATGTGCGTCACCCCGGCGTAGCGCCGCTCCGCTCTTCCTTTCGGCCAGACCATCACCTCGACACATTCAAAGTCGTTGGCCGCCGCGAACTCGAGCACCTCTTCCAGGGAAAGGTCCGGCAGAATCGCGCTCACGAAACCGAGCTGCATAACGCCTCCTCCGGTCTCAATTCAATCTCACCGTCGTCACGTGCTCCCTGCCAGACGGGCATACGCCCAGGCCAGCAGCAGGATCAGCGCCCCGTAGAGCATCTGACGGTATTCCTCCGACGCATTGACCACGGTGAGAAGCGCATCGAGCACCGTGAGGATCAAGGCGCCAAAGATCGTTCCCGCGTAGCCACCACTTCCGCCGAACACCGATGTGCCACCGATGACGGCCGCTGCGACAGTGAGCAGCAGATAGCTCGAGGCCAGCTGTAGGTCGACTGCATTCTCGTAACCGGCCAGGATCATCCCGCCCGTGGCGCTCAACAGGCCGGAGATCAAGTAGGTAGCGAGCAGCACTTGCCAGGTTCGAACGCCGGAGAGCCGGCAGGCGATCGGATTGTCGCCCACGGCGATGATTGCTCGGCCCAGGCCGGTGTATCTCAGTCCCAGCACCAGAATCAATGACAGCGGCAGCCAGACAAGAAGTACGTCGAGCGGGAAGTACTGCAGGACGGTACCGGTGCCCAGTTGGTAGACCGGCCCTGGAACAATCGGCGCGCCGCTCTTCTCAATGCTGCTATACACCAGCAGCATTCCACTCGCGATGCCTCCGACGCCCAGCGTCATGATGAGCGGCTGGACTCCGAAAACTCCTACCCCGATGCCATTCACGAGCCCGGCGGCGAGGCCGACGCCAAGACCGATCAGGACCGCGATCAAGACACCGTGGATGTCGTTCTGCGCCATAACGTACGCGGCGGCCGTCGCCACGCTCGCTACCGAGAGGTCCACGCCGGCAGTCAGCAACACCAGTGTCTGGCCGCCCGCCATGACACCCAGGATGGCCGCCACCTGGACGGTGGACGATACCGAGTGCAGCGACCGGTAACCAGGGCTGATGATGGCCAGTACCAGGAACAGGATGACAAGTATCGATACGAGAGCGTAGTTGGGCTGGTCCGCGAGGCGGCGCCTTCCCTCCTGAAGCAAGTTGCGGCGTGTGTCGCTCACCGGAGCGGACACTGATGGGGACGCGCTCATCGGCGCACCGTTGTGTGGCCGCGGGGCAAGCTGCTCATGTCCGTCTCCGCAGTGTCAGGGTGGCGGCGAGGAGCACGACCAGGACAACGATCGCGCCCTGAATGACCACCGCGTAGTTAGGATTGACCTTCAAGAAACCCATGATGGCGCCGATGATGTTGAGGACAAAGGCCGCTGCAACCGGTCCAAGCATGCCGCCGCGCCCGCCCGCGAGGCTCACCCCACCCAGCACAACCGCGGCGACGCTGTTCAGTGTGAAGTTGGAGGCGCTGTTCGGGTCGCCCTGCAGGGTCTCGCAGAGAAGCGCCAGGCCGGCCAGCGCAGCGAAGACGCCGCCCAGCGCGTAGGCAGCGATCCGCGTTCGCGCCACCCGCACCCCGCTCAGAAACGCGGCGGTGCGATCGCTCCCGAGCGCGTAGACGGACAGGCCGAGTTTCGAACGGTACCAGGGCAGCCAGACCACCAGGAGTACCGCCGCAACCACAACCACGCCTTCCGGGAGCCAGGTCCCGATCTCGCCGTTGACGAGATCCGAGAACTCGGTCGAGCCCACTCCACCGCCGGGCGTCGACATCACATGAAGCGCCAGCCCATACCAGATGAAACTGGTCGCCAGCGTGACGATGATATCCGGCACGCGCGAAACCGTAATGACCAAACCGGTCAGTGCGCCCAGGACGGCCGTGCCCGCGATGATTGCCAGCGACGCCAGGATTGCTTGTTTGAGATCGGCGTTTACCAGGTACGTGGCGCCGACGACGTTGACCAGAGCCATCATCTGACCGATCGACAGGTCGATGCCGCCGACCAGCACCACCGACGCCTGCGCCATGGCAGCGAACGCCAGCGGCATCGTCTCGATGACCAGCGTCTGGAAATCGAATGCCTCCAGTCCCGGATGGACGATCTTTTCGACAATCAACAACAGAACCAGCACCCCATAGATGCTGGCGCCCCAGACATTGCGCCGCAGGAACCGGCGACGCGTGGCAGCCGGAATGAATGGGGTCGGAGACGGCGTCACGGCAACCGAGCTCACGCGGCGCCCTCTGTGCCCACCAGACCGTGCATGGCGTGCAGCAGGGCTGCCTCATCCGCGTCGGCGGCCGGCATCTCAGCCACGAACCTCCCCTCGTACATGACGAGGACGCGGTCGCAGGCAAGCTGCACCTCGGCCAGCTCGCTCGTAAAGAATAGAATCGCCGCACCCTCGCCCGCCAGCTGTCGGAGGAGCAGATGAATCTGCCGCTTCGTTCCAACGTCGATTCCGCGGGTAGGATCGAACAGCAGCAGCGCCTTGAATCCGTTCGCAATCCAGCGGGCAATCGTGACTTTCTGCTGATTTCCGCCGCTCAACCGCCGTGCCTGTCGTTGCGCTCGCGTGTCGATCTGGAGCCGGCGAATCGCATCGCCGATCCGGCTGCCTTCTTTCGGCACGTTGATCGGCCCCCACTCCCTCACCTCGTTGTGAAGTGGTAGGGCGATGTTCTCTCGAACCGATCGTTGCGGTAGCAACGCCTGAACGCGATCCGCCGGGACCAGCACCACCCCGGCGTGAATCGCATCAAACGGCGTACGGGGATCCAGCGTCCGCCCCTCGACCAGCATCTGGCCGGCATCGCGCCGGCGCCGGCCGGCCAGCGCGTCGAACAGCTCCTCCTGGCCCTGCCCCTCGAGTGCCGCCACGCCCACGATCTCACCGGCCCGAATCGCCAGCGACACACCGTGGACCTCCGTGCCGACCGAGATGTCTCGGGCCTCAAGCACCAGAGTGTCGGAGCGTGGACCCCCTCCGATCGCGGCACGGTCCACCACGGCGGCCTGACCCGGCATCCCCTGCGCTGCCGGACCCAGCATCAAATCGACGATCGCCGCCTCTCCGGCTTCAGACGGTATCAACGTGCCCACGTCGTGGCCGTCCCGCAACACCGTCGCCCGGTCGCATACTGCCCGTACCTCCCTGAGACGGTGCGTGATGAACAGGACCGCGTGCCCTCGCTCGCGCCACTCTCTCATCACCAGGAAGACGCGCTCGGCGAGATCCGACGGAAGCGCAGCAGTGATCTCATCCAGGATCAGAATCTGCGGCTCTCGTGCCAGCGCGCGGGCCAGATCGAGCATGCGCAACACGGCCAGCGGCATATCCGCCACGATCTCGCCGAAGTCGACGGCAAGCTCCATAAGCTCGAGCCAGCGCCGGACCGCCGTCGCATCGACATCGGTGAGACGCAGGTTCTCCGCCAGCGTGAGATCCGGAACCAGCGCCGGATCCTGGAAGACCGCTGCGATGCCCGCTCGCTGCGCCTGAGAGGGCGTGTGGAAATCCTGGACCCGATCGTTCAGCGATATCGTGCCGGAGTCGGGGCGAATCACCCCCGTCAGTATCTTGACAAGCGTGCTCTTGCCGGCGCCATTGGCGCCGAGCAGCGCATGGATCTCGCCCGGCTCGACGGCGAGGTTCGCCGAGCGCAGGGCGACAACCGCGCCGAAGCGCCTTGCCAGATCGCGTACGACGAGCAGGCTCATGGGGCCACGATGCTCCAGGAGTGGAAGGAAGGGTGCGGGATCGATCCCGCACCCTTCACACTACCGGCTCTCTACCCGTTGCAGGAGAACAGCTCTTGCTTCGTGTAGTTGGCGTACGGCTTGACGATCCAGTCGGCCCCGTAGGTCGGTCCCTGGCTCGGCAGGTAGTGCGAGCGGAGCTGCGACAATCCCTGCTGATTCGTGTTGGACCACACCGTCGGAGTGAGGGTCACCACCTTGGGTGGGTTCTGGCCGGCAAGCGCCCGCAGCGCGATCGACGCTCCCACACCGCCGATTGGAGGCGGGTTCGTCACCGCAGCCCCAACCAAACCCTGCTTCTTCATCGTCACCAGCTGGTGGACGAAGGCGTTATTGTCCGCGCCCACGATGGGCACGAACTTCCTGTGGGCGGTTCGGTAGGCGTTCACGACCGTGTAGTCGATTCCCGAGGTCCACACGCCGTCGATCTTCTTCCCGGAGTTCAGAAGCTGCGTCATCTTCTGGGCGCCCACGGTGTAGTCCCAGTTGGTGTCGACTTTGGCGACGACCTTGATGTTCGGGTATTTCTTGAGAACGTCTTGCTGCCCCTGCTCGCGCGCCGTGTTCGCCGGTGCTCCGGCAATGCCTTCGAGCAGCGCGATGTTGCCCTTGCCATGTAGCTGACTGACGAGCCACTGCATGCCTACCCGGCCGTAGGCGCGCTGATCGTTCGCCGCCTCGTAGATGTTCTTCTTGCCGAACAGCGAGGGGATGAATTGATCTACAACAACCACGACAATGCCGCGGCTGGCCGCCTGCTGAATGACGCTCGCCATCGCGGTGCTGTTGGGATCCAGGATGATGGCATTGACATGCTGCGAGATCAGGTTGCGTACCTGCGCAATCTGGGTGCTCGTGTCGCCGTTGCCCTGCTGGATAACCGTCGTGGCCTTGCCGCTGTGCTGATTCTCGGCGCGGATAGAGCAAACCATCTCGTCGCGCCAGCCGTTCCCCACCGTGTTGTTGCTGATGCCGATTGTCCAGTGGCTGCTGGCGAGCGTCGGGTGGGCCGACGCGCTCAGCCGCGGTACGGCGAGAAGCGTGGCGGCGAACGTCGCGAGGATGGCGATGCGGAGCGCGATGCGCGCCCCGGATGTACTTCGAGCCATGCTCGTCTTCTCCTTGCACAAAGGGTCGATGTCGAAAATGTGTCGTGCGATCTCTTCCGGGAGCCCGGCTGCCGGTGCAGTCAGGCGCTTGCTCACTGGCTGATTCGCTACTCCTCCTCCTTTCTCTCGGATTGCTTCACTTCCACCTCCTGACCGACGGCTCTCACGCCGCCGTGTCCGCGATGACCTTGCACGCGGCGTCGGCTACATGCCGCGCCGTCAATCCGTACTTTGCCAGCAAGGCCCCGTTCGGCCCGCTCTCGCCGAATACATCGCGCAGCCCAACTCGCGCCATACGCGTCGGGCGGCGCTCGGCCAGCGTCTCCGCCACCGCGCCGCCCAGCCCGCCGATGACCGAGTGCTCCTCGGCGGTCACTACCCGGCCGGTGCGCGCCGCGGCGGCGACAATCGCGTCACCGTCGAGCGGCTTGAGTGTCGGCACGTGCAGCACGAGCGCCGATATTCCCCGTGCCGCCAGGAGCTCGGCGGCCTCGAGCGTGCGCGCCGTCTGCGCGCCGGTCGAGATCAGCGCCACATCGGAGCCATCCCGCAGGAGGAACGCCCGCCCGATTTCGAACGGCCTCCCCGAAGTGGTCACCAGTGGGCCCGGATCGCGGGTCAATCGCAGGTAAACGGGTCCGACGTGCTCGGTCAGCGCATGCATTGCCGCGCGTACTTCGTTGCCGTCGGCCGGAGCCACCACCGTCATGTTGGGCATGGCGCGAAAGACGGCGATGTCCTCCACGCACTGGTGGGTCTTCCCGGTCGCGGCAGTCATGATCCCGCTGTAGGCTCCGGCCAGCTTGACGTTGAGGCGGGGCTGCGCCACGACCACACGAATCTGGTCGAGATCGCGTGAGGTGATGAACGCGGCGAACGACGTCACCCAGGGAATAAAGCCGAGAGTGGCCAGGCCCGCGGCAACACCCACCATGTTCTGCTCGGCGATGCCCATCTCCAGAAACCGGTCGGGATGCGCGGCACTCAGGATGTCGCTGCGAGTCGAGTTGGCCAGGTCACCGTCCAGCACCAGCAGGTCGGGGAAACGCTCCGCGAGCTCGACCAGCGTTTCGCCGAAGGCGACCCGCTGGGCTACTGCCGTCACGGCCGTGCCCCTTCCGTCAGCTCGGCGAGCGCCTGGTCTCGCTCGGCATCGGTGAGTGGCCGCGCATGCCAGGCAAACGCGTTCTCCATGAAGGAAACTCCCTTTCCCTTCACGGTATGCGCGATGACGACCGTTGGCCGTCCATCGACCTGCTCGCCGGCATACGCCAGCGTCTCGCCGATCTCGTCGAGGTCATGTCCATCCATCTCCAGGACGCGCCAGCCAAAGGCCGCCCACCGGGCAGCAATCTCCGGCTGGTACAGAAGCCGCCCCTCGTCTTCGGCCGGCCAGGAATACTGGGGCAGACGGTTATGATCGACGATGGCTACCAGGTTCTCGAGGCCATAGCGCGCGGCCACGAACGCCGCCTCCCACACCTGCCCCTCTTGAAGCTCACCGTCGCCCAGCATCACGTAGGTCCGGAATCCCAGCCCGCGCCGCCTGGCGCCGAGCGCCATTCCGATTCCCGGCGAGAGACCCTGCCCCAGCGACCCGGTGCTCATGTCCAGAGCGGGCAGCGCAGTCATGTCGGGATGCCCTTGCAGACGCGAGTTGATTGCGTCGAACGTCGCCAGCTCTTCGAGCGGGAAGTAGCCGCGCAGGGCCAGCACGACGTACAGCGCGATGCAGGAGTGCCCCTTGGAGAGGATGAATCGGTCTCGCTCCGGCCAATCGGGACGTGCCGGGTCCACCCGAAGGATCTGGAAGTACAGCGCCACGAGGACATCCACCGCGGAGAGCGGTCCGCCCAGATGGCCCGCCTGCGCCCGGTGAACGCTCTGCACGATCAACCGACGCGCCTCGCCCGCAACAGCACGGAGCGTCTGCGATTCTCCCGACGGCACGCCGACAGCTGCCATTCTTCCGTGGACGGCCTGTTCCGGCCTCCTCCGAATTCTGGGCGCCGGCGCCCCCCGGGCTCCGAGCGGTGCACCGCTGCCACCGCCGGCCGGAAAACTGGACTGACCTGTTTCCCGACTCTGCACCCGACATCAAAATACAGGAAACTGGTTCCTGCGTCAAACTGTTGACGCATCGGCTACAGGATACTAAGATGACATCGGGTCTGGTGGTCTGACCAGTTGTGACCATCCCTGATGCGAGCGCTACGGAAATGCCGTGACTTCTGGATCTCGAGCCGGGTTGCCACGAGTCGGCGGTAGGGTGTCGGAGCTGGCCACCGACACGCTGCTGAGCCGCATCGTGCGTGGCGTATGGAAGCCGGGCGAACGCCTTCCCTCGGAGCGCCAGCTGAGCGAGCAGCTAGGCATGAGCCGCGCATCGGTGCGGGAGGCCATACGGAGTCTGGAGGCGATGGGCCTTATCGACGTGCGCCACGGGCAGGGCCTCTTCGTGCGTGAACCGCGTGAAAGTGGGGGGCGGTTCTTTGCCGGGTGGTACGACGAGCACAGCTACTCGATTGGCGAGCTGCTCGCCTTCCGCTGGCTGGTCGAGCCTGAACTGGCTGCGCTGGCCGCCAGCGACGCCGACGAGGCCTTCATCGAGGAGCTGACCGTCATCATGAAAGCCATGGAGCGCTCGGCGCTCGAGGGAGACCTGGCGGCGCTGGTGCGATTCGATACCGCATTCCACGACGCCATTGGGCGGCGCGCCGGCAATCGACTATACCGGGACTTGCTGGGACACGTGGGCCAGCTCTTGATCGATAGCCGTCGCATCAGCCTCGCCGTACCTGGCCGCGCGATACGGGTCGTGGCCGCGCACAACACGATAGTGGATGCGATTCGCGCTCGCGATTCCGCGGCCGCGTGGCAGGCGATGCGAGCCCACCTCCAGCGGTTCGCTTCCGACATGCAGGTGCGGCCGGTGGGTCTGCAGACCGTAACCACACCGTGATTCGCCAACCCGGCGGCCGGCGGCGCCATGCCGGCCGGGCGGTAGCTTCATGAATCGCTATCGCGTTGCGGTGATCGCCGGCGACGGCGTGGGCAAGGAGGTCATTCACGCCGGGAAGCGCGTCCTTGAGGCCGCGGCGAGATGTGATGGGGGCTTTGCCCTGGACTGGGAAGACCTGCCCTGGGGCAGCGCGCACTACCTGGCCACCGGCCGCATGATGCCCGACGACGGTCTGACGCTGCTTCGCGCCTCCGACGCCATCTATCTCGGCGCGGTCGGCTGGCCGGACATCCCCGACCACATTACCCTCTGGGGCCTGTTGCTGCCGATCCGGCAGCGCTTCGACCTGTATGCCAACCTCCGGCCGGTAAAGCTCCTGCCTGGCGTTCCCTGCCCGCTGGTGGGGAAGGAACCGGCCGATATCGACATGCTGTGCGTGCGTGAGAACTCCGAAGGTGAGTATTCGGGGGCCGGCGGTCGCGTGCATCTCGGCTTCGGACACGAGGTCGCGATTCAGACTGACGTATTCACTCGAACCGGAATCGAGAAGGTTGTCCGCCACGCCTTTCACCAGGCGCGCCGGCGCCGGGGCCACCTCACCAGCATCACCAAGTCGAACGCGAGCCCCTTCGCGTTCGTGCTCTGGGACGAGGTGGTCGGCGCCGTGGCGGCGGATTACCCCGACGTACGGGTCGACAAGATGCTGGTCGATGCCGCCGCCGCTCGCTTCATCACCGCGCCCGAGACCTTCGACGTGGTTGTCGCCTCGAACCTGTTCGGCGACATCCTGACCGATATTGGCGCCGTCATCCAGGGGAGCATGGGGCTCGCCGCCAGCGCCAACATCAATCCCGACGGCGGCTACCCCGGCCTCTTCGAGCCGGTGCATGGCTCGGCGCCGGACATTGCGGGAAACGGTATCGCGAACCCAATCGGCGCCATCTGGGCGGGAGCCCTGATGCTCGAGCACCTCGGCGAGCCGTCCGCCGCGGCCGCCGCACTGGATGCCATCGCACAGGTACTCGCGACCAGCGATGTGAGGACGCGCGACCTGGGCGGAAGTGCTTCCACCGAGGAGGTCACCTGCGCCATCATCTCAGCGCTCGAGTGATCTCGGCCGGTGAGCCTTCGCCGTCCGGTGCAGCGATACTCGGTTAAGAGTGCCTCCCAAGACCCGTAGGCCGGCGCCTCGGTGGCTGGCTCCGGAGAGTTGCGAAACCTTCACTACGTGCCGGAAGGAACCAGCCGAGCTCCTCCTGCTACGGTCCGGCTGATCCGGACTTGGCATAGAAGCTTTGACCCGGCTGTCGCGTCGCCGCTGGGAACTCCTGGAGCAGCCACAGATTGCCGTCCGGATCGCTGAATCCGGCGTACTTCACCCCGCCCATATCCGTTATCTCGCCGACCTCGATTCCCCGTGCGACAAGGGCCTCGCGAGCGGTGCTCATGTCGGCGACGACCAGATGGAGCCCTTTGACCGACCCCGGCTCCATATCGGAGATTTCCTGCATGCCGGTACCGAACACGATGGAGCAAGCCGATCCCGGCGGGGTGAACTGGACGACGCGCATGCCGGGAACAGGTTGCACGTCAACCAGCAGCGCAAAGCCCGCCTGCTGGTAGAAGGCCCTGGCGCGGTCGACATCGGAAACCGGAACAGGCACGAGCTCCAGCCGCATTTCCGGTTGCATGTCGGTCGCAGCGTCGCGGTCTTGCATGGTCTGTCTCCTCGCGATCGTTGTATTTGCCCCACGCCACCAGTGCCGGCAAGGCCATCAGGGAGCGCCTGCATGATACAACGCTGCGCTGGTTCGGGAGCCGCCTATACTGATGTATGGACTTCGCCGACGTAGTGCGGAAGCGACGCATGGTGCGCCACTTCACACCCGAGCCGGTGCCCTTTGAGACGGTCGAGCGCATCGTCGGCGTGGCGCAGCGCGCGCCCAGTGCCGGGTTTAGCCAGGGTATCGCCTTTGTCGCGGTGACCGACCTCGATCTCCGCCGCGCAGTGGCCGAGGTCGCGGGCGAGGAAGGGTATACCGAGGGCGGCTTTCACCCTTTCGTCTCCGGGGCTCCGGTGCAGGTCATTGTCTGTACCAGCGAAAAGGTCTACAAGGACCGCTACCGCGAGCCCGACAAGAAGCCGGACCCCGAGGCCGAGGAGATGGAGTGGCCGGTACCGTACTGGCACACCGACGCGGGCATGGCCCTCCTCCTCATACTGCTTGCCGCGGTCAACGAAGGGCTGGCCGGCGCCTTTGTCGGCGTATGGGATCAGCGAGGTCTGCAGAAGCTGCTCGGCATACCTGAGCACTTCATCCCGATTGGCGTTGCGATGATCGGCCACGGCGCGCCTGACGTTCCCTCGCCCTCGCTCAAGCGGGGACGTCGCCGGCTCGAAGACGTCCTTCACCGCGAGCGCTGGTAGTTGATGGCATCCGGTGCCGGCCACCCCTACACGCCCATCATGGTAGGCCGCGGCTACGTTCTATGTGCCTCTGTGGCCGGCTCCCATCACGCATCCCAACTACCCCCCGTAACCGCCGCCGTACACCCCCGACCCCATGTCGTGCGCCACGCCGCCCATCGGGCATCACCAACATGCCCGCTGGAATCCGCCGCCATGCGCCCCCGCCGGGTACCCACGGCCCGCGATATCTCACCCACCGACACCCTATCCTCCTACCGAATATGGCCGGTTAACGCCACTGGAAATACTCTCGTTGCATGAGGACGATCTCCTGCGGGCGGCACGTCGGGCCGCGAAGCACGCCGCGGCCCCGTACTCGCGCTTTCCGGTAGGCGCCGCGGTTGAGGCCGACGACGGCTGCGTCTACCCCGGCTGCAACGTCGAGTCGCCGGCCTATCCGCTGACCATATGCGCCGAACGGACGGCCATCTTCAGCGCGATCGCAGCCGGCGCAAGGCCGGTGCGGATCGCCGTCACCTGCCTCAGGGGCGATCCCTCAGATCCTGTGTCGCTCATGCCCTGCGGCGCGTGTCGCCAGGTGATGCTGGATCAGATGGGTCCCGACGCCAGAGTCATCGTCGACCGCGTGGGAGAGCTTTCCGTGGGCGACCTGCTTCCCATGGGCTTCCGACTGCCCGCGGAGCCCGCATAGCCCGCGGATCACTGCTCGCTCGTCAACGCGGGAGCGGCGGTGTCCATGCGCTGCACTTCGGTCGCCGCGGCGCCTCCGGTCATCAGCAACCCGATCTCATTCTCACTCGCCTCACCGGCGTTGAAAATGTGCATGACTCGCCCCTCGTACATCACCGCGATTCGGTCCGAGAGCGCCAGAATCTCGTCCAGCTCGGCCGACACCAGCAAGATGGCGGTTCCCGCATCGCGCTTCTCCACCAGCCGCTGGTGAACGAACTCGGCGGCGCCGACATCCAGACCACGGGTCGGCTGCGCCGCGATGAGGAGCGCCGGGTCTTCGGAAAACTCCCGGGCCAGCACCACCTTCTGCTGGTTTCCGCCGCTCAGGTTGCCGGCCGGAATGTCGGTCCGGCGCGGCCGCACATCGAAGCGCCCCACCAGATCGCGCGCCCACACCCGGATGCGCGTGAAGCTGAGGACGCCAAGCCGCGAGAATCGCCGCGTGTCCTGCATTCCCAGGATGAGATTGTCGGCAACCGAGTATGGAAGCACCAGGCCGCGCTCCCGCCGGTCCTCCGGAACCACCGCGACACCCGCGCGGCGTGAATGCGCGGGCAGCGTTCTGAAAGGGGTGCCGCCGCTCAGCAGCTCGACGCCGTTCACCCGGGCGCTTCCGGCTTGCGTCTTTCGCACTCCCATCAGCGCGTCCACCAGCTCCGACTGACCATTCCCCTCCACGCCCGCGATGCCCAGAATCTCGCCGGCGCGAACGTCGAGGTCTACCCCGCGCACCGCCGGCACGCCCAGGTCGCTTTCCACCTCGAGCCCATGAATCTGCAGAACTGGCTCACCCAGCGCCGCCGGAGGATGGTGTACCTCCGGCGTGAGATCGCGTCCGATCATCATGCCTGCGATCTCGCGTGCCGAGGTTCGAGACGTGGCGATATCGCCCACCACGCGGCCGCCGCGCAGCACCGTGATGTGGTCGGAGATCGCCATGACCTCCTTGAGCTTGTGCGTGATGAAGATGATGGTGCGGCCCTGCTGTGCCAGGCCGCGCAGCACCACGAACAGCTCACGCGTCTCCTGCGGAGTGAGCACTGCAGTCGGTTCGTCAAAGATGAGGATGTCCGATCCCCAGTACAGCACCTTCATGATCTCGACGCGCTGCTGCAGCCCGACCGACAGGTTTTGCACTCTGGTGTCGGGGTTGAGCTTGAGACCATATGCCTCGGAGAGCTCGGTGACTTTGCGGCGCGCCGCGGCGCGATCGTAGACGACACCCGGCGGCTCGTGTCCCAGCACCACGTTCTCGGCTACCGTCAGCGGCGGAATGAGCATGAAATGCTGGTGGACCATGCCGATTCCCGCCTCGATGCCGTCGCGGGGCGAGCGGAATCGCACCGCCTTGCCCTTGACGCGAATCTCACCTTCATCCGGCTGCAGGAGCCCGGACAGCACGTTCATCAGGGTCGACTTGCCGGCGCCGTTCTCCCCCACCAGGGCGAGTACTCTACCGGAGTACGCCTGCAAGCTGACGTGATCGTTGGCAACCAGCGCGCCGAAGCGCTTGACGATATCCCGGGCTTCAATCGCTGGAACGTCATCGCCGCCCCAGCTCTCCGGGCGAGTGGCCATCCCCTACAGTCCTCTCGGATTCATCGGCACAGCTCAACCGGCCGCGGGATCGTACGGAATCCCATCCGAGGCCGGCGGCGTGGAGCGTCCGATGAAACCGGCCAGGGCGACGATTGTCAGGACGTAGGGCAGAGTCGCGATGAGGGTCGAGTAGTCTTGCACTGGCCCCGTGTTGTTCTGGAGCGTATCGTAGAGCGCGCTACCGAAGCCGAAGAGCAGGCAGGCGCCGAAGGCGCCAAACGGTGTCCACTTTCCGAAGATCATGGCTGCCAGCGCGATGAAGCCCCGGCCCGAGGTCATGTTCTCGGAAAAATTTCCCGCCCATCCAAGCGATAGAAAGGCGCCGCCCAATCCCGAGAGCAGCCCCGACAGCGTGACGGCGAGGTAGCGCAGATGCTGAACGTTGATTCCAGCGGTGTCCACCGCTCGCGGGTGCTCTCCCACCGCCCGGATCCGCAGGCCAAGCGTCGTTCGGAACAGGAAGAAGTGCGTCAGCAGAACCAGCAGCAACATCGCGTACACGATTGGGTTCTGCTGGAAGAGGATCTGGCCCAGCGCCGGGCTCCTATCGAGCACCGGGATAGGCCAGTTGAGAACGCCGCGCACGTCGCCCGGCGCGCAGGTCGAGCTGCAGGGCGTGGTCCCGGCGCTTCCGTAGACCGAGAAGTACAGGTAGCTGGTCAGGCCGAGCGCGAGGAGATTGATCGCCATGCCGCTGATGATCTGATCGGCTTTGAGCCGAATCGACGCAAAGGCGTGCACCAGCGCCATCACACCACCGGTCAGGACACCGGCAAGGACGCCGAGGCCGGCGTTGTTCGATAGGATGCTGACCACGACCGCGAAGAAGGCGCCGGTCAGCATCATCCCCTCCATTCCGATGTTGACCACACCCGATCGCTCCGAGATCACGCCGCCGATCGCGGCCAGGGTCAGGGGCGTGGCCTCGATCAGCGTGGTTGACCAGAGGTTGGTGTTGAGAAACGTGGTCCAGACACCCGAGTCGGTGAGCCAGTTCACGCCGCCGCCTCTTTCTTCCGCTGCCACAACGGCAGATTGACGACACCACGCCCGGCAAGCCAGCGGACCAGCGCGTCGGCGCCGATGAAGAAGATGATGAGTCCCTCGAGCACCTCGGTAAGGTGGTAGGAAACGCCCGAGTTCGTCTGCATGATCAAGCTACCGTGCTCGATCGCCCCGAACAGAACCGCGGCCAGAATCGCTCCGGTCGCGGTGTTCTTGCCGAGCAGCGCGACGGCGATGGCCTCGAAACCGTACCCGGGCGAGAACGTATCGGTCAGCCGGTATGGCGCGAGGCCGTAGATGGTCACCATTCCGCCCAGACCGGCGAGCGCCCCCGCGATGAGCATCGCCAGAATGGTCGCCCAGCCGACGTTGATGCCGGCGTATTCCGCCGCCCTGGGATTCAGCCCGACCGCGCGTAGCTTGTAGCCGATGCTGGTGCGCCACAGGACGAACCAGAAGAGCACGCCACAGGCCAGAGCGACGATCAGCGCCGCGCTGAGCCGGGCATTGGGAACGAGCGCGCTCGGTACGATCACCGGCAGGTGCGCATTCACCGCGCGCGCCACCGGCTCGCCCAGCGAGTTGGGTTGCTGAAACGGACCGAATTTGCCGGAAGGGGACGGCTCGATCAGGAAGTGGCTGAGGAGGATGGCGACGTAATTCAGCATCATCGTCGTGATGACTTCGTGCGCGCCGCGCCAGGCTTTCAGCGTGCCGGCGATTCCACCCCACAGTGCCCCGCCGGCGGCTCCGGCCAGCAAGCCGAGCGGAATCAGGACGATCGGCGGGTAATTAAAGGAGAAGCCAACCCACGACGAGATGATGGCGCCCATGTAGAGCTGACCCTCGGCGCCGATATTGAACAGCCCGGTGCGGAAGGCAAACGCCACCGCCATGCCGGTGAGCATCAGTGGAATGGCCGAGACCAGCGTTTCGGAGATGTTGTAGGCGCCGCCGAATGCCCCCTGCACAAGCTGGGAGTAGGCATCGAGCGGATTGCCGCCGGTTACCAGGATGACGATCCCACCGATCACCACCGCCAGGGCAACCGACAGGATCGGGACCAGGATCCCTTGAGCGAACTCGACGGTGAAGTTGCTCTCGAGCCGCTCGTCAGTGCCTACAAGACCCACGGCATCCTCTCACTTGCTTCATAGCGTACACGAAGAAGCGAGGACCGGGGCGCCTCGTCCCCGGTCCTCGCACGCTAACCAGCGATCAGACTACGAGGTCGGATACGTGGTCGGCGGCTTGAGCGCGCCGCTCTTCATCTTCAGGTAGTAGCTGTTGGCGATGGCCACAAAGCGCTTCGGCACGATTGAGGACACGGGCGCAAAGCCGGTTCCACCGTTCTTCGCGTTGAAGATGTGCGGCCCCGACCGGAAGTACCCATGCGCCAGGTCGCGCAGCGTGTTGTACACCGACAGATCAACCCGCTTGATCGCGCTGGTCAGAATGTACTTGCCGAGGTACCCCTGGTCAGCGTCGACCCCGATGCCGTACTTGCCGGCCTGCTGCGCGGCGCGCAGGTAGCCGAGGCCGCTGCCGCCCGCAACCTGGAACAGGATATCGGCGCCGGCCGCGATCTGGGCGCGGCCAACCGAGTTGCCCTTACCCTGGTCGGTGAAGCTCTGCGAGAAGCCGATCTTCACTGTGATACTCGGATCAACCTTCTTGGCGCCCCAGTAGTAGCCCGCGATGTAGCGAATCACGGCGGGAACGGGAAGCCCACCCATCGCGCCGATCGTGTTGTGGGTGGCGGCGCCGATGTGGTTTTTCTCCATCAAGCCGGCGATCACGCCGACCAGGAAGCCCGATTGCTGCTCCCGGAAGAGCAGGTCCGCGACGTTGTGCTGCTCGTGCACCACAAAATTCGCGTCCGCCGGCTGACCGTCAATGATCGCGAAGTGCTGCTTCGGGAACTGCTTCGCCACGGTCAGAATCGCCTGCGACATCAGGCCGCCAGTCGCAATCACCAGCGTGGGATGGGTGCGCGCGGCCGCGGTGAGGTTCGGGACGTACTGCGACTGCTCCTGGGTGGCGATATACCGGCCCGAATAGCCGAACGCCTTCTCGGCATTGAGCATGCCGGTGTACGCCAGGTGGTTAAACGATTTGTCGTTGACGCCACCGACGTCCAGAACCAGCCGGACGCTCAGGGACTTGGCCGATTGATGTGCCCCCAGCCCGCGGGCCGCGACCGGCGTTACCAGCATCGCGATGGTCGCGAGTACCGCTCCGGAAATTCGAATGATACGAGCCATTCGTTCTCCTCCAATAGCCATTGTCAGGTTTCCACACTTCAGTGCGCGACCGGTTCAACCGCAAACCGGCCCCAAAGCCTCACGCCATCCACACCTCCGGCTTTCTTGTCGCTTCCTCCGCGCGAGGGCTTGTGCTTCCTCTCACCCTCCACAGTGTTTTGAACGGACGGCGACATGGCGCCGCAACGACATCAGGTGGCTTCGCGCTGGAGCCTCGAACCGCAGCATACTACGACTCCCCTCACCACGCAATACATTTCACGCGGCCATTCGCCTCCTACTCTGAGATCTCGTCCAGCGTCCGTTCGAAGCTCGGTGCGAAGCTTGCCAGGAAGTAGTCGACTTCCGGCATGCTGAGCGCTCTCACCGCTGCCTCCACCTGCCGCTTGGCAACCGCGAACTCGCGGTTGCCGGCCGCCACCTCGGTGGCGCACTTCAGGTAGGCGGCGAGCTTGTCGGCCGCCTTTACCCAGCGCAGCAGCTCAGGATCGGCTTCACCATGCCGAATGAGCGCACGGTATGAGGGCTCGAGTTCCGGTGGCACCAGGCCGAGCAGTCGCTCCGCCGCCGCCAGCTCCATGGCCCTCATCCCGCTGACGATGTGAGGATCGTGGTGCTTGACCGGCGCTGGAATGTCGCCGGTGATGACCTCCTCGACGTCGTGAAAGAGCGCCAGGCTGACCGCGCGGTCGACGTCCACCTCCTTGCCGAAGACCTCACGGCCGATCGTTCCGAGCGCGTGGGTGAGGAGCGCGACGTTGAACGAGTGCTCCGCCACGTTCTCGCGCTCGGTATTGCGCATCAGTCCCCAGCGGTCGATGAAGCGCAGCCGGTAGAGATACGCGAAGAAGTGGCTCACGTGCGAGCGGGACTGAGGCTCGGAATGAACCAGCGCCGGCCGGCGCGCTGCTTCGCTCTGTCCATCTCGGCGAGGACGGCAACGGTCTCGGCTCCGATGCGGGCGAGCAGCTCGTCGGCCCAGCCGCCCGGCCGGAACTCGTTGCGAAACCGATCGGCGATGATGACGCAGGCGGCGCCGGCGCGCAGTCCGAACAGCGAGCAGAGCGTGAAGATAGTCGCCGCCTCCATCTCGAAGTTCATGACCCCCATCGCCTGCAGGCGCTCGACGCGATTCGCCTCCATCCCGATGTACCCGCCAACCGCCGGGCGGCTCTGACCGGCATAGAACGACGAGGTCGATGCCGAGACCCCGAGATGGTAGGTGAGCCGCAGGCGCTCGCACGCCTCCATCAGGGCCAGCATTGCCTCGTACGACGCGGCCGCCGGATATGCCTCCGGCGCGTAAGGCGCGCTGGCCCCTTCCCAGCGGATCGAGGCGGTACTGATCACCACGTCCCCGACCCGCATGGGCTCCTGCAATCCTCCGGTCGTGCCAAGGCGCAAGAACGTCGTGCAGCCGATCTGGGCAAGCTCGTTGATGGCGATCTCGGTCGAGGGACCGCCGATGCCGGTCGAGCAGGCCGCGATCGGCACGCCCCGGTACGAGCCGCGCATCGAACGGTACTCACGGTGATAGGCGACATCCTCACGGGCATCCCAGGCCGCCGCCAGCACCGGCACCCGGCCGGGGTCACCCGGCAGCAGCACGGTTGCCGGCAGCTCTCCGGATCCGAGGTGGATGTGGTACTGCCGCCCGCCCTCCATGGCCGGCCGGTCCGCCTGCAGGTCGCTCTGCTCACGCTCCATACGGTACCCAGATGTTCTTGACCTGCGTCGCTTCGCGCAGGAGCTCCCGGCTCTCCCGTCCCCAGGCGCCCGCCCAATCGCAGGGCACGGCATGTACCCAGGTGCGCTTCATGTTTCCAGCCGAAGCGTATTCGACGAGGCGAGCCCCTTCCGCGTCGCCGAAGTACCACACGCCGTCGACGTCATCGTGTTCGGCCAGAACACGTGCCAGGCTGTTGCGGCCGCCGGTCACGATATTCACCACCCCGGCCGGAACGTCGGACGTTTCGAGTACCTGATAGAGATCGGTCGCACTCAGCGGATACGCTTCCGACGGCACGGCCACGACCGCATTCCCAACGGCGATGGCCCCCGCCACCACCGAGACGAACGCCAGGAGTGGATACTCGTCGGGACAGACCAACCCCAGCACGCCGACCGGCTCGGGGATGGCGAGCGCCAGTCCACGCATCGGCGGCCGGTGGATGTCTCCCTCGTACTTGTCGGCCCAGGCGGCATAGGTGAAGAAGCGTTCGATCGACGTCTCGACCTCATCCTCCGCGCCGCGTCGGTCCCGGCCATCGGCTTCGGCCAGGCACGCCGCGAACTCTTCCCGCCGGACCGCCAGATTCTCGGCGATGTAATAGAGGATCTGGGCGCGGTTATGCGCCGTCGTGCTCGCCCAGGACGCCGCGGCGTGGGCCGCCTCGACGGCATTGCGAATGTCCTTGCGGTTCCCTTCACCAACCTCGCCGATCTCGTGCCCGGAGGGATCGACCACGGATCGCGAGTAGCCCGAGTCCGGACGCACCTGGCGGCCGCCGATGAAGAGCTTCGGGGTCCGGTCGATCGCCGGTAGCAGTACCTCGTCGCCGGGCTGCTGTCGCTCATTGCCGGCTCGCCGCCTCCGGGTCCGCGGCGCAGCCGGCTCACCCTCCACCTCGAGACGCAGGTACTCGTACATGCCCTCCCGGCCGCCTTCCCTGCCGAATCCGCTCTCCCGATACCCGCCGAAGCCGGACGACGCATCGAAGACGTTGGTGGAGTTGACCCAGACCGTACCGGCCTTGACCTGTCGAGCGATGTCGAGCGCCACGTTGATGTTCTCGCTCCAGATGCTGGCGGCAAGCCCGTATGGAGTGTTGTTTGCCAGCGCCACCGCCTCCTGCGGCGTCCGGAACGCCATAGACACCAGCACCGGGCCGAAGATCTCGACCTGCGCGATGGTCGCCGCCGGCGACACCTTCGAGAAAAGAGTCGGCGGGAAGAAGTAGCCCTCGGTTGGACAGGCCCAGGAGGGTTGCCACATCTCGGCCCCTTCCTCGACGCCCTTCGCCACCAATCCCTGGATCTTCTGGAGCTGAACCGGCGCGACGATCGCTCCGATATCAATTGCCTTGTCGAGTGGATCGCCGATGCGAAGTGTCTCCATGCGCCGCCGTAGCTTCTCCAGCAAGCGCTCCTCGACGCTCTCCTGGATCAGCAGGCGCGACCCGGCGCAGCATACCTGGCCCTGATTGAACCAGATGGCGTCCACCACGCCCTCGACCACGCTGTCGAGATCGGCATCCTCGAACACGATGAAGGGGGACTTGCCGCCGAGCTCGAGCGACAGTCGCTTGCCCGACCCCGCGGTCGCCCGGCGGATGATACGCCCCACCTCGGTTGAGCCGGTGAATGCGATCTTGTCCACGTCCGGGTGCCTGACGATAAGCTCCCCGGTACTGCCGTCCCCGGTGACGACGTTCACAACCCCGGGTGGAAGACCGACGCGCTCGACCACCTCGGCAAAGAGCAGTGCGGTGAGCGGTGTGAATTCGGCGGGCTTCAAGACAACTGTGTTGCCGGCCGCCAGCGCCGGCGCGACCTTCCACGCCAGCATCAGCAGCGGGAAGTTCCATGGAATAATCTGACCCACCACCCCAACCGGCCCGTACCCGGGAAACTCGTCCGCCAGCAGCTGGGCCCAGCCGGCGTGGTAGTAGAAGTGGCGGGCAACCAATGGGATGTCGATGTCCCGGCTCTCCCGAATCGGCTTGCCGTTGTCCAGGGACTCGAGCACGGCGAAAAGGCGCGAGTGGCGCTGCACCTGGCGTGCCAGCGCGTAGAGGTAGCGGGCGCGGATGTGACCGGACAGATTGCGCCAGGTCGGGAATGCGGCCCGTGCCGCCTGCACCGCCAAGTCCACGTCTCTCTCACCGGCCTGGGCCACGGATGCCAGCGGTTTTCCGGTGGCCGGGTTGACAACCTCGAAGTACTCCCCGGAAGCGGGAGCCCGCCAGCCGCCGGCGACGAACAGCGAGAACGGCGCGTGCTCCGCGATCCAGCGCAGGCCCGGCTCGGCGGCCTCCGGAGCCGGCCCGTAGGTCATGGTGTGGTAAATGTCCGCAACGCTCACGGTGCGCTCCTCACGGCATGGGGAAGTACTGATCGGCGGCGTAGCGCCCGGTGATGAAGTACGAAAGCTGGCGCTCGATATCGGACAGCAGGCTGCTGGCGCCGAGCCGGAACAGGCGCGGCGTGAGCCACTCCACGCCAAGCTCTTCTCGCATCAGCGCCTCCCAGTCGAGCGCCTGGCGGGCAGTTCGAATCCCTCCCGCCGGCTTGAACCCGACCGTGAAACCGCTGCGCTCGTGATACTCGCGGATAGCACGGGTCATGACGAGGCCCACCGGCAGAGTCGCATTGACCGATTCTTTCCCGGTCGAGGTCTTGATGAAGTCGGCGCCCGCCATCATACAGACGAGACTGGCCATCCCGACCTGCTGGAGCGTTCCCAGCTCGCCGGTCGCGAGAATCGTTTTCATGTGCGCTTCGCCGCAGGCGTCACGCATGGCGCGTGTCTCGTCGTACAACGCCTGCCAGTTCTCGGTGAGGACGTGCCCCCGAGTGATCACGATGTCGATCTCGCCGGCGCCTGCCGCGACCGAACGCTCGATCTCGGCCAGCTTGTCCGGGAGGGCGATCTGCCCGGCGGGGAATCCTGTGGACACAGCCGCCACCGGCATTCCGGTCCCTTCCAGCGCCTCAACCGCCACCGGTACCAGATTGTGATAGACGCAGATCGCCGCCACCCGCAGATCGAGGTCGACGATTCCCAGCGCCCTCTCCATGTCCTCCCGCAGTGGGTGCAGTCCCTTGGCGCAGAGACGCCGCACGTTGCTCGGCGTGTCGTCGCCGGCCAGCGTCGTGAGATCGAGAAAGGTGATGGCTCGCAGCAGCCAGGCCGCCTGCCACTCCTTCTTCACGGTGCGTCGCGCCACCATGGTCGCGGCGCGGCGCTCGACCGCACTCCGGTTGACACGCGTCCGCCGCACCCAATCGAGATCGAGCGGCATGCCTGGATTACGCACCACGCGCCCGGTGCTCACCCGCTCGACTTCAGTAACCATGCCGGTCCCCCATCTGCACCATTGCCGCTGAGTCACCTAGCTGCATAGTAACGACGGGGCGGTTTCCCGGCAAGCAGTGCGGTCGTAAACAATGACGGCATGGAGGTGAAGGTGAGCAGGCACGCTCAGTCACCATCCGGGAGACGAAATAGAATGCTCCGTCCCAAAGCGATGCTGGGCATCGTGATTGCGGTCATCTTTGCCGGTGTGGCGCCGGGGACGCACGGCCAGCAGCTCGGGACAAGCTGGCGGGTCTTCGTGGATGTGGAGGGACGCTGTCCCTGGACCCCGACGGCAGCCTCACCCGTCTTTTGCCGCCACACCATATTCGGTAATGTTGCCGCCGGAAACTTCCACCTTCCGTTCCGGCCGTGGGGGATCGCCTACGCCTTCAATTGCGGGTCGCGAGCTCGGAACTTCGTGGCCGCGATCGGGTTGATCAATCTCGACAGCTTCTTTCGCGAGACCGAGTTCTCCCGCCACGCCATCCGCGGAAGTGGCTTCTACATGGAGACAGGGCGGGCAAATGAGTCGTGGCGGCACATCATTCCGGCCTACCGCGCGACCGAAAACGTCGAGCTGAGCACTATCTGTGCCTTCCACGTGCGGGCAGTGTACGGCAGGGCCAGCGTGGTGGCCCGCTTCGTGCCGCCGGTCCCCACTGCGGGGCCGCCACCGTGATCCAGTGCCAGAAGGATCTCTCCCAGCACCGGGCCCCCTGCAAGGGTTGGGCCGCCGGCTTTCGCTCCGATTCCAGGTCGTGGATGCCAGTCCGAGATTCGACGCACGGGGCACCATCGTGGGATCGTACGAGGACGTGAATCATGCGACGCACGCTTCCTTTACACTCCGTAGGCCCACCGGCTCTCACCAGCATGTACACTTTTCTGCACCGAGCATGAGGTGGGACGCCGCACCACACGTTGCTGAGAATAACCTGAGGCGGTGCGCATGCCGGTCACGCCGAGAGCGGTATGCTGTGAAAGCCTGATCTCTTCTGACGGAGCCTCCCCATTTCACGCAGAACCATCCTTTCGTGCGCCTTCCTGCTGGTCGCCGTCGCCCTGACAATCGGCCTGGGCACAGCCTTCATCCCATCGAGTAGCGCTTCGCAACCGGGCTCCAGCCCCGGCACGTGCTCCGGTGGCTGCGCTCAGATTCGGCACATCGTCATCATGATCAAGGAGAATCGCACTTTCGACGATCTCTTTGGCACCTTCCCGGGAGCCGACGGTGCGACGACTTTTTCCGGACTCGACGGCCGCGTCCATCGGCTTGCCCA
>DATGJB010000109.1:0-11456 GCA_035295425.1 Chloroflexota bacterium
TTACCGACTACTGCGCGCGCGTGCGCCGTGCGCTGAACGAGCAGGGGCATCCCGAAGTCGATCACGTCGAGCTCATCGGGCCAGCGCAGAGCGACGGCGCCAACGCCCGCAACTTCGTCCTGTGCCCGGGGCTCGCCTACGATCGATCGCCCTGCGGCACCGGCACGAGCGCGAAGCTCGCCTGCCTCGCTGCCGACGGCAAGCTCGTCGAAGGTGCCGAGTGGGTGCAGGAGAGCATCATCGGGGGCCGGTTTAGGGCCAGCTACCGCTCGAGCGGGGGGCGCGTCATCCCGACCATCCGCGGCAGCGCCTTCGTGAACGCCGAAGCGACCCTCCTCCTCGATGAGCGTGATCCCTTCTGCTACGGCATCCGTCGATGAAAAAATGAACGCCTTCCACGTGAGGGCGCACTAACCAGATGCAGCGGCTCGTTTGAGCCGCTGCACTACGATGCCTCAGCGTTCCCACAAATTCGTTCCCCTCATTGCCCTTGCGGCCCTTTTGGCCTGCGCGGGGGCGAGCGCGCAGCCGCAATGGACCCAGGACCCGGGCGTGCAGCGGCGGCTCACGGAGGGTGAAGTGGTGGTCGAGACGGCTCCCGCGGCCGATTCCGTCCGTCCCCACGGCAGGATCCGCGCCGCGGTGCTCATCCGGGCGCAGCCCGAGGCGGTCTGGAAGGTGATGACCGACTGCCGGCAGACGCTCGAGTTCGTGCCGGGACTCAAGTCCTGCCGCCGTGTCGACGGCGGACCCGATGGCCGCTGGGAGGACTTCGAGCAGGAAATGCACTACGCCTGGTACCTGCCCATGGTCCGCTACGTCTTCCGTGCGGACTATGACCGCCCGCGCCGCATCGACTTCCATCGCCTGAGCGGGGACCTCAAGGAGGAGGAGGGTACCTGGGTACTGACACCGACCGCCGATGGCGCAGCGACGGTCGTCGAGTACGAGATGTACGTGGAGCCCGGCTTCTGGATTCCCCAGGCACTGGTCAGCCATACCCTGCGCAAGGATGCGCCCGCGGTGCTCTCGGGGCTGCGCCAGTGCGTCGAGAGGCCGCCAAAAGCCCCTGCCGAATAGTCTTCTGCCGCGGCTGTCGGTAATCTCCCGGCAGGGACGAAACAAGAGCCAAGGGGGGGGCAATGGCGGCCGGCGGCCATACCACGGTCATTCAGCGAGTCCTGGAACGGCGCGCACAGCACCCGCCCACGACCGAAGAGGGCACGACCGCCACGGTGGCGGTGATGGTGCGGGTGCTCCCGCCGCCGAAGGCGCTGCTGGTGTTCCAGGAAGCCCCCATGCGGGCCTATATGGAGCAGCGCGTCCGGCCGGACATGCTCGACACGGAATCGGCCGCCGACGAAGCCGAAGCGCTGCGGCTCTTCGATGCCCAGTTCCGACCGGTGGTGCTCACCGATAACCCGGAAGTCATCCGGCGGCTGCGATCCCGGGCCGGCGCCGGCAAGCGCTCACCTTATATTCTCTTCGTGGCCGAGCTCGACGAGTCGGCCGAGCGCGAGACCGGGCTCGCGGCGGGGGCCGACGACTGCGTCGGGCGGCGGGTGTCGGACCGGGAGTTCGAGGCGCGGGTGGGCGCCGCCAAGCGCATCGCCGAGCTCGAGTCGGTTCTCAGAATCACCCTGGTCGAGAACCGCAAGCTCTCGGCGACCGATGATCTCACCCGGGTGGCGAGCCGCCGTTTCTTCGGCAAGCACTTTCCCCGCGAGGTCGAGCGGGCCGCGCGCTACGGACGCGCGCTGTCGCTCGTCCTCTGCGATATCGACTACTTCAAGAAGATCAACGACACGCTCGGGCACGCGGCGGGCGATGACATCCTCAAGCAGTTCGGCCCGCGGCTGCAGCGCGTGCTGCGCGCCGGGGTCGACTGGGTGGCGCGTATCGGCGGAGAGGAGTTTGCGATCGTCATGCCCGAGACCCCCTACGAAGCCGCGCTCGCGGTGGCGCGCAAGCTCCGGGCGGCGGTCTCGCACGCGAACTTCAAGGCGGGCAACCGCAACCTGCAGGTGACGGCCAGCTTTGGGCTCTGCGGCATGGATCGGGTACCAGCCGCAGAAAAGCGCCTCGCCGAGCGGGTATTGAAGATCGCCGATGCGGCGCTCTACCGCAGCAAGAACGACGGGCGCAACCGTGTCACCGCGGCGATCCTCAGAGCCGACCCGCCTGCACCGGCGGCGGCGACTCGAGCGTAGCCGCCCGACATTGCAGCGGCATTAACATAACGTGTCGCGAGGCGCGAGAGTCGGGAACGCGGAGCCGCGCGCCACTCTTCGTCCGTCAGTGAGTGCGCATCGTCCTTTATTGACTTGCGGACTGCAGCGGGCGTAGGTTGCTCGCCAACAAAAATTTCCCTCGCGCAGGGACACCCCGCACAAAGCAAACAATCGCGAGGGACGCCGTGAAGATGACTCCGGAAGGGCGGAGCTTTGCGATCCGACTAATTACAACGATAGGGAGAAGGCTCAATGCATAGCTTGATTCGTCCGGTGCTGCTCACCGCAGCTCTGTCCGTGCTGGTGACCTCCAGTGCGCTGGCAGCCGATCAGGTCGATCGATCCGTGCTTGCCAGCGCGAATCCGATGTTCCATGTGCCGACGGCTCCTGCCGGCACCCACATCGCCACTCAGGGAAACAACGGAACACTGGGCGTGGACTCGGTGGTCAATTTTTCCAGCTACTTCTATGCGGAGGCTCCGCAGGATCCGCTGTATTTCGGCTTTTCCTGGCCGTACACGATGGTCGGAAGATCGCCGTTCCAGGGAGAGGGGACCGAGGGTCCCACCTTCATCGACGCTCCCATCGTGCCGGTCACTGTGACGCTGCTCGATCAGAACGGAAACGTGCGGCAGGGTCCCAAGGGTCCGCTGGTCCAGTCGGCGAGCGCTCTCGTACAGCCGACGCTGCGGTCGCCGGTGTTTTCGCCAACCTTCTATACCTCGAGCATATTCCCGACGCAGTTCACTGACGCCGTGCAGCGTGCGAGCTTCTACAATCTGACGAATCAAGGCTGGCATACCCTGCTGGTTCCGAGGGTACTGAAGCCGCAAAACATCTCCGTGCCCTACGGGTTCTACGCCTACGCGCTGAATGCCGACGGGACGTGCTGCGACTTCATTCTGGTCGACTACAACACCTTCGGTGCGCTGTTGTTTCCCGCGACGGCGACGGACATGACGACGCCGCTCGGGATCCTGGAAAATACCGGTCAGATCAATACGTCGGCAATCACCACGCTGCTCTTCAACAATATCTATCTCTATGAAGGCACGCTCAGCCAGTGCTGTGTGCTCGGCTATCACAGCTACGACCTCGAGCCCGGCAGCGCCAAGAACGGCTACCGCGAAAAGCGCTACGTGATGAACTATTCGAGCTGGATTTCTCCGGGATTATTCCGCGGAGGACTGGCCGACGTGACGGCGCTCAGTCATGAGATGTCCGAGACGTTTGCCGATCCGTTCGTCGCCAACCAGACTCCGATCTGGCTTTCGCCCAACGGGGTGTGCCAGAACAACCTCGAGGTGGGCGATGTGATCGAGAACCTGCCCAACGGGCTTCATACGGTCACGTTGAATGGCGCGACCTATCACCCGCAGAATGAGGCCCTGCTGCAGTGGTTTGCGGACACCACTCCCTCGAACGCCATCGGGGGGATGTACAGCTATCCCGATGCCGTTCTCACCTCACCGGCGTACTACGCCAACGCCAATTGCCAGTGAGAGCGAGCTGAGCACTGCCGCCGGGCGAATCGGCGGCAGGCCTCTGACAGGGCCCGGTCGGCGATGAGCCGACCGGGCCTTTCTCTTTTCGACGGACAGCGCCTCAGTTGCTGCCGACGACCGTGTCCTGATTCGGAGCCGTCGTGCCGGGAAGCCCGCGATCATCCGTCCACGCGCTGTGCACGCCGCCCGCCGCATCAACGGCGACGCCGGTGTAGTCACCGATGAAACTGCCGGAGAACTGCAGGTACGGATTCGAGGACTGCGTAGATACCCGCGTCTCGCTCGAGAAGTTATCCGTCGAGCTGCTGAAGGCGTAATCGAGGCATACGGGCGCGGTATCGACGTAGTGCACCGGCGTCGTCGGTGAAGTCGGATAGCCCGGGTCCTGGTCGTCCAAGAACCCACGCTGGCAGCTGTGGTCGGTGGCGGTCGGCACCGGCGAATAGTCGCGGGTGTAGTAGCCGACGACGATCCGCCCGGCGTTGGCACCGACGGCGGAATAGACCTTGTCGGCGCCCGAGGTAATCTGCTGCGGGGCCGACCAGATCTTTCCGTCGGCGGAGCTGACCAGTTTGACCTGATTGTTGGTCAGTCCGGAGAAGGATGCCGCACCGCTCGCGCAGCCCGCGTTGTTCTGATCGTCCGACCAGGCAATGGCGAGTCCTCCGGTGGTCGGATCGATCGCGAGCGACGGAAAGCTGTTGATGCGGAACTGCTCGAAGCTCAGCCGCGCGCGGCCCTGCGCGACATTCGTCGGATAGCAGCCTACGTCGTCATACACGCGCCCGACTTCCGTGTTGGTGAAAGTCTTTCCCCCATCGGTCGAGCGCGCCACCACAGTCTGGTCTCTCGCGGTGTTGCTTGCCTGGTTACCCTCGTAAGCCACGTAGAGGCTTCCATCCGGCGCGTACGCGGGGGAGGAGCCCTGGTCGAAGGGGTGGGCGCTGTCGCTCACCGCGATCATCTCGCTCCAGGTGTGACCGTGATCGTGTGAGACGGACCCGACGATATTCGAGGAGATGTAGCCCGCGCCATGCGGCCCCTGGTTGAAATGTGTCCAGGTGACGTAGACGTCACCTCCGGCGCCGGCGGCAATCCAGGGCTTGTCATTGAAGAAATTATTCGCGGACTCGTAGTGCACCATCACCGGTGTGGTCCAGGTGGCGCCCCCGTCGTGAGAGGACGCGACCGCCACACCGCTCGGCGTGTGACTGGTGAGGCTGAAGTCATAGACCAGTGCGAGAAAGTAGAGCGTCCCGTCCTGCCCGAAAGCCAGCACCGGATCGCCTCCCGCGCTCACATGGGTGAATTGACCGCTACCGCCGGTCGCAACATCCCAGCCCGGAAGCAACACATCGGCGAAGCTATGGCCTCCGTCCATGCTGACGTAGACGAGCTCCTGGAACCCGTAGCGGTAATCGTTGGCCGAGGTGACGATGTTCTGGCTGTTGGTCGGGTTGATGACGATGTTCTGCTCGTTCTGCGGCTCATAGCACTGCGTGCCGTCCACGTATAAAGAAGTCGTGTCCCCGATGACCGCATCCACATTGCCGCCGCTCAGCGGCGCGTACAGCGTGGTGGCGGTAAACGGTGCCCGGCGGCACAGCGAGAAGAGCACCAGAGCGTTGGGGTCCGGGTGTGCGGCAACGGCGGCTTCGAAGTCATTCGGATAGAAGAGTGAGTCATCCCTTGCGGCCTGACCCTTATTCGGACCGAGTGCCTTGAAGTGATCGCCCGCTCCCTGTGCGGCGTACGATCCGAGCGTCAGACACACAGCAAGGATTCCCGTCGAAAGAGACTTTCGCGCGTTCATCGTCTTGATCCCCGTAAATGGTGTTTTAGACGGCCCTGAGGCTTCCTGCCGACTTCGCGAGGCGGAATTTCGCAAGGCTACCCGGGCCGAAGTTTGACCGCCACCGGGAATGGAAGCATTTGTTGCGCGGCGTGGGTCGGCCTGTCGCCGTTCATCTACAAGCGCTCGTAGCGGATGAAGGAGGTGCGGCGCGCGAGAGTATCGTAGAGCGCGCGACCCTCCGCGTTGAACTCCTGGGTCATCCAGTAGACCGTCGCCGCCTTCGCGCGATCGGCCTTCTCGTACACCGCTTGAATCAGTGCGCGCCCGACGCCGCCCCCGCGCGCGGCCGGATCGACGTAGAGATCCTCCAGATAGCAGTAATCGCGCAGCGACCAGGTGGAAGGATGGAACTGGTAGGTGACGAAGCCGACGAGCGCGGAATCGCGTTCGGCGACGAGTCCTTGGAGCGGCGCCTTCGGATCGATCAGGCGCGCAAACGTTGCCTCCGTGACTTCGTCCGGCAGGTGGTGGCGGTAGAACCGCAGATATCCCTGCCAAAGCGGATTCCATCGGTCGCGGTCGGCCGATGCCAGGGGTCTCACCCGCGAAGCTCCACGAGGGGGCGAAATCATCGATCCAGCTCCGGGTAATGTCGGAAGAGATCTTCGTTGTTGAAGGGGAGGCGGCGAGCGGAGGCGGCGTAGCGGGCGATGCGGGGACGTGCGAACACGCCGTCGTGAAGAGCGACGAGCCGGGGGCGCTTACGCAAGGCTCGCTTCGTCGCCTTCGGAAAGGCATAGGTAAGGCCTGCGATCACCTGTGCCATCGAGAGATCCGCGTAGGTGACCCGTGTGCCCACCATCCACGGCCGGTGCGCGCGATTCCGCTCGAGCACGCGCTCGAAGTAGGTCAGGAACTTCGGCAGCCGCTCGCGCAGGAAATATCGTGTGCGCCGGCGGGCCGGTCCCTTCTGCTCCTCGTAGGCATAGCCGTCGCCGAGCGGATGGTGGGTGTCGAAGATCTCGACGTAGAGATCGAGGATGGTGAGGGTGAGCTGGTGCGTCCAGAGCTTCCCGGCCTCATCCTTTGGGGCAAGCCCGAGCCGCCCCCCGAGAAAGAGAAGGATGTTGGGCGTCTGCGCGATGAGCTGACGCCCTGCCTCGAGAACCGGTACCGCATACGGGGGCCGGCGGACGCCGCGCGCTGCGAGCATTCTGAGGATTGCCGGCATACCGCCACCACGAGACTCAGGCACGGCAGCCACGTCGACATAACTCGCGCCGCCTTCTTCCAGCGCGAGCCGCGCGAACTCACCCCGTCCCTGGATCCCGGGCCAATAATAGAGTCGATACTTCATCGCGGCTCCCACAGCGACGTGGTGCGGTGCACCGCTGCCGAGCTATCGGCTAGCGGCGCGCCTTCACTATACTGGCCCGAGGGGTTGAGGACACGAGGGGGCGGGATGACCACGACGCGTCGCGATCTTCTGACGACGGCACTTACGGCCGTGGGCGTCTCGGCGGCATCGGAGGTGACGCAGGCGGTGCCGCACGAGCATGACCACGATCACGACGGCGACCACCAGGCGGCGCCTTCGGACCCCGCATTGCGCGCCAAGGCGCTGGAGTCGGTGCTGATCGGGCGAGGTCTCGTCGATCGGGCCGCGCTCGATGCACTGGTCGACACCTACGAGCACAAGATCGGGCCGCGCAACGGCGCGCGGGTGGTTGCGCGTGCCTGGGTGGATGAGAGATACAAACGGCGGCTTCTGAGTAATGGCACCGCTGCCATCCGCGAGCTCGGCTTCGGGGGCGCCGAAGGCGAGCAGATGGTGGTGGTCGAGAACACACCGCACGTCCACAACCTGGTCGTCTGCACGCTCTGCTCGTGCTATCCCTGGCCCGTGCTGGGCCTGCCTCCGGTCTGGTACAAATCGAACGCCTATCGCGCCCGCTCCGTGATCGATCCACGCGGGGTGCTCAAGGAGCTGGGACTCGAGCTCCCGGGCGATGTCGAGGTGCGGGTCTGGGACAGCACCGCGGAGATCCGCTACCTGGTGCTGCCCGAGCGCCCCAAGGGGAGCGAGCACCTCGATGAGGCAGGGCTCGCCGCCCTCGTCACGCGCGATGCGATGGTGGGCGTCGCCCGTGTCGATCTGAAACCTGAGGGCGCGCGCGCATGAACGGTGTCCATGACATGGGCGGCATGCAGGACATGGGTCCCGTGCACATCGAGAAGAACGAGCCGGTGTTTCACGCCCCCTGGGAAGGACGCGTCTTCGCCATGTACAACGTGGTCGACGGCGATTGGGCGAGCGGGTCCGGACGCCACCAGCGCGAGCTGATCCCTCCGGCCGAATACCTCAGCATGCTTTATTACGAGCGAACGATGCGGAGCCTCGAGGTGCTGCTGGTGAAGAGCGGCATGGTGACCGCCACCGAGCTCGAGAGCGGCGTCGCAGCAGGGGGTAACACCAAGGGGCGCCACCGGATGACGGCGGAGGAAGTGCCGGCGGAATTCGCCCATGGCTGGCCCTCGGGGAGTCCGGAGCCCGCCGTCGCCCGTTTTCGTGTCGGCCAGCCCGTGCGCGCCCGCGATCTCAACCCCATCGGTCACACGCGCCTGCCACGCTACGCGCGCGGCAGGCCCGGCATCATCGCGCGCGATCATGGCGTGCACGTCTTCAACGACAGCCTGGTCCAGGGCCTGGGGCCCAAGCCCCAGCATCTCTACTCGGTGCGCTTCATGGCGCGGGACTTATGGGGGGCACAGGCGAACGCCCTCGACTCCGTACACCTCGATCTCTGGGACGATCACCTTGAAGCCATCTGAGATGGCTGCCGATTCCGCTCTGCTCGCGCAGCTGCCAGGACTCCCGCGTGAGGCCGATGGCCCGGTGTTCGCAGAGCCGTGGCAGGCCTCCGCATTCGCTCTTGCCGTTTCGCTCGCGCACCAGGGCCACTTCACCTGGAAGGAATGGGCCGCAGCCCTTGCGCAGGAGCTCAAGGCAAGCGCGGCGCGCGGTGAGCCGGCCGATGGCTCGCACTACTATCACTCCTGGCTCGCCACGCTCGAGCGGCTGGTCGTGGCGAAGAGCCTCACCGAAGGTGGAGCGCTGCTTGAGTGCAAGGAGGCGTGGGCCGAGGCCTATCGGCGCACCCCGCACGGTAAGCCGGTCGAGCTGACTCCCCCTACGTAGTAACACGAATCGATCTCGCGCCCTGTTGGTTTGAATATTGCAGACATGTCCGACAAGCCCGCAAACCGTTGGAATGCTGTGTCGATCCTCTGCACGAGCGCGAGTTGCGAGGCGGCCAAGGCGTTGAAGGGGCAGCGCTACCTGAGCGGCGCCGCGCCACGGCTGCCCCTCGCAGACTGCACCTCGGCCACATCCTGCAAGTGCGCGTACCGCAAGCATCCTGACCGGCGCGCCGGGCCACGGCGGGAATTGGAAGTGACGGGAATCAGGCGCTCGGCCCCGAGTCCTGAGCGCCGCGGCGGACGCGGCCGCCGCAGCAGCGATTGAAGCTGTAATTGTGCAGCGGCCTGAGTGGCGCTAGCCACGCCGGCCGAGCCAGCGATTCACCCGCCGGCAGTATTGGTCGTAGCGCTCGCCGAACTTGTGCCGCAGCGCGTGCTCCTCCGGACGAATCTGGAAGCGCTGGATCAGAGGAACGAACAACAGGGGACCGAGAAAGGCGCTCAACGCGCCGAGCTTGATCGCAAGCCCCAGCAGCAGAACCGTCAGCCCGAGATACATGGGATTGCGCGTCCACGCGAATACGCCCGTTGTGACGAGCGCCATCGCATCCTCGGGCTTGTGGGGATTGACGGTGGTCTGCGCCCGCCGGAACTGAATGAGCGCCCTGATCGGGGTGATCGGTGCGTACGCCATCACGCACCATCCTAAGCGGCTCCAGGGGTCCGGAATGACGGTCAGCAGCGGGCAATAGCGAGCCAGCACCCACATGGTCGCCGCAAACAGCAACATCCAAAGGGGCGGTGGGATGGGAGAGCTGCGCATGCGGGTAGAATAAACGCGCTTCGGACCGTACCGAAGCTTCACAGTCGAACCATGGCCGCCGCCACTTTAACGGAGCGATTCGCTATGCAGTTATCCGCGGCAGCCGCGGACGGTGAACGCATCCGAGTCGTTGCCGCCTGGATCTTCGATGCGTTCGTGACCTTCTACGCGGAGTTTCAGCGCCTCACCTGGCTCGCAAAGACTGCATTCGAGCTACGCGATCCCGCCGCCGCGGTCGCTCACGCCCGCACGCGGCTCGGCCTCTACGACCGGGAGGTCAACGGGCTCGCCGATGAGCTAAAGCGCAGCTACCCCTCGCTCATCGAAGATGAGCCGCTATGGGTAGCCGTCGGGGATGCCTACCGCGAACGGGCGCTCAACCGCTACGACGGCGACCTGGCGACCGCCTTTCTGCACTCGGTCTGGCGGCGCGTCCATCTCGGGGAGTGGCGCCCGGTCGATTACACCCTGGGCGACTTGCCGCGACCGCAGTTGCGCCGCGAAGACGTCTTCATGGCCGCGGAATGTCGCCGACGGGTCGACTCGAAGGTGGTGCGCCAGTTGCTCACGGTCGGGAACCTCGCCGTTCCGTACCGCGACATCGACGGCGATGCCGCTCTCGTTGCGCAGCGGCTGAATGAGGCGCTGACGTCTGATCCGGCGCTCGAGATCGAGCGGATCGAGATGATCCGCGGCTGCTTCTTCCGCAATCGCGGCGCGTACCTCGTCGGCCGGATGCTCTTCAACGACGGCCGCGTGAAGCCCCTGGTCATTGCCTTGCACAATGAGGAGCGGGGCCTGATGGCGCGCGCCGTGCTGCTCTCAATCCCGCACGTACACAATCTCTTCAACACGACGCAGGCGGCCTTTCACGTCACGAACCCCTTCTATCACGAGATCGCGCAGTTTCTCCTGAGCATCATGCCGCGCCGGCCGCTCGGCCTTCAGTACTCGATCTTCGGCTACTACCACTTCAGCAAAGTGGCGATCATGAGCGAGATCACTCGGCAGTTGACGGAGAGCCGTGCATGGCTCGACACGGCGCCCGGGTCCCCGGGGACCGTCGCGATGGCTTTCAACGCGCCACCCCTTGCCTACATCCTGAAGGTCATCCGCGACCGACCGACCGAGGGCTATAAGTGGGGAAGCTTCCCGGGACCTGCGGCCGTGCTCGATAAGTATCGGCGGATCCACGAGATCAACCGCACGGGCAGCATGCTCGACAACACGATCTTCCAGAACCTCAAGCTCGAGCGCGCCTGGTTCAATCCGCGGCTGCTCGAGGAGCTGACGCGGGCGGCGGCCAATGCGGTGCAGGTCCAGGGCGATGCGGTCATTTTCAAGTACCTGATCGCCCAACGCACGCTCATGCCCCTCAACGTTTACCTCGAGGGCGCCGCGCCCGACAAGGCGCTGCGCGTCATCAGTAACCTCGGCCACTGCATAAGGAACAACGCGGCCGCCAATCTCTTCAACCGCGACTTCGACGCCCGCAATTACGGAGTCACGCGGTACCTCAAGGTCTTCCTCTACGACTACGATGCGGTCGAGCCCCTGACCGACATGAAGGTGCGCACCAATGCCGATCGCATCGAAGGCGAGGAGGGGCCGCCCGACTGGTACTTCGAGTCGGGTTACGTCTTTCTGCCGGAAGAAATGGAAGCGGGATTGCGCATCCCGGATCGGGAGCTCCGGCGGGCGTTCCGTGCCGAGCACGCCGAGCTCCTCACGGTGCGGTATTGGCAGGCAATGCAGGAGGCCCATCGGACCGGGCACGTTCCAGGGATACACACCTATCCCGAGAGCTGCTATCTGCGAGCGGAGTATCTCGCGGGTGGCGCGGACGAGTGACGAAGGGATCAGGAGTCACATGGCATCGTCATCGCTTCGGCCGGGTGCG
>DATGJB010000110.1:0-19618 GCA_035295425.1 Chloroflexota bacterium
GCGTTAATGAACGGGTCCGATATTGACTCCATCGCCTCATGTCCCAACATACGGAGTCGACGCTGTCGTATGGCATAACAGCATATACGTACGTTTGGTTGTTTGAGCCCCTGAAGTAGCTGTGATACGCACAAATGGGAGTAATTCCCTGCCCACAGGTGTGATAGAAGCAAGTGCACTGCGTGCTGGAACCACAGACATCCTCGCCATTCTGGAGGAATACGTCGAACTGCACATTGGAGGACGACCATGAGTGTACGCCAGCTGCCTCGTACAGCACCTGACTGGTGATGTCACTGTTTTGGAGGACGCCCGACGGGTAGCCGTTGGTATCCACGGTATCATTTTTAACTTTGGTCGCGCTGTTAATGTAAACGTTGCTGCCGTTTACGTACTCATAGTACTGGCTGAGGTTATTCTCGTATCCAGTGCCGTTGGCGCCAGTCCAATAATCCAACATGAGCGAGTCATAGGTCCCGAGCTGGTTATTGGGTTGCCACCAAATGGCGTAGGAGTTGCCCGTCGTGAGGACCGAGCCGCCGTGATATGAGAGTAGAGGCGAGCAGGGGGGTGTACAGCTCGGCGAGGCGTGCTGGGCATACCATTCACGAGCATAGAAGGGGTGAACCGGGCCGGTCGCCTTAACAAAGAGACTTGACCCAGTGGATCGCGCCATTTGGGCCGCCGCTGCTGATGGTGAGAGTATTCCTGCACCTCCGGCGACAATCATAAGGAGACTCAGCAAGCGCAGAAGTCGCGGCACCTCGAACACTTCTCGCCTCGATTCTCGAAAGTGTCATGAGTATGGCGGACGGCGGTGTAGCCCTGCTGAGTTTCGCTGGTCGCCAGCAATGCGCAGCCTCGGCTCTGCAGCGCCATACGTGCCAAAGCGAGGCGCCGCGCTCCATGAGATCGGCCACGGGTATGGTGGCTATGTGTAAAGAAGGCTATGGCGAGGTTTGTTGCAGCGGTCGGATCTTGAGAGGAAGGATGTCGTCGCGCTTGCTCTGGTCCGGCTGCTCGAGATGCTCGGTGAAGCCGTCAGTGGAGTGTCGCCCGCCCTCCAGATGCGGTATCCGAAGATTCTGTGAAGACAGTTGAGTGGGGCGCACATCCCCGGCTAAGCCGATGACGACCGAGAGTCACTTAGGCTAGGTGGCGGAATCGGAGTCATAACGGAACCAGCGGCCAGGTACACAGGACCATCATCGTCCCCATACCGGGCGGTGAGTGCTCAGCTGCAAGGTAGGAGGGCCCTATAAGCGTCGAACCGATGGCGTTACGCAGTGCGGGTTCGGGCTGAACTGTGACCGGGTGCCGGCGTTTTTGCGACAGAGCCGTCCTTCTCGCCTCGCATGTGCCTATATCATGAACTGTTGGACTGCTCGATGACGTGCGCCGCGATGTGGCGGCCGCACGCCGTCGTTGGGCGCGTCTTCGCGGCGAGTCCTACGTCGTGCCCGAACCGGAACCATCAGAGGACCTCAACCCGGTCGTGGTGCGGGTTTACAAGGGCTCGCAACGCGATGTCCGGTACGCATTCGAACGTGATTCCCCTCGCTGGCTCGCCCGAGGCTACGTCATCGAGTCGCAGCAGTACGTCAAGGGCAGGTGGGGCTGATTCGGCATCGCCTTTGGGCTGCTGCTTCTCACTGTCCCCTTCTTCCTCTTCAGCCCGTCCGACCAGATGATCGTCACCTACCGGCTGGCCAACCCGCCGCAATCGGGTATTGTCCCGACCAGTGCCCGCTCCCACCCAGCATGTCTAGGGCGTCCGGGCGTTAGCCGATTCCGGGATTCTGGCTTCGCTGAGAGCCTTCTTGTGGATTACCTTGGCAAAATAACCCGCGCCGAACGATACGCATTCCAGCACGTACCAGAACTGGCCAGCGCCGGTCATGGGATGCAATCCGGCGTCACTAAGGGCCTTTCGCATTGGCACCTTGGCTAGGTAACCTCCGCCAAACCCGATGCACATCAAGACGTACCAAAACTGCCCGGCATCAGTCATGGCGAGTAGGCCAGCGTCGCTCAAGGCTTTTCGTGCAGGGACCTTTGTGAAGTACCCATATCCAAACAGGGCACACTCAAGCACGTACCAGAACTTTTCTGCTGACGTCAGCTCGCATAATCCAGCGTCAGACAACGCCCTTTTCGTAGGTATTTTCCCAAGGTAGCCCGCGCCGAGCATGATGCATTGAATGATGTACCAGAACCGTTCCGCGGACGTAAGCGCCAGGTGCCGTCCAAGGGACCGAGTCGCAGGATTGGCGGCGCTAGACGGACTTAACATGTCTACGCCGCCAGTAGCCCCTGGTAGTTGGGACCCTCGAACGCTCAATTCGGCCGCGTGGACTGTTGATTCACTCGACGGGGGTTGGTATTCCATGTGTCCTTTTCTCCATCGGGACTGAGAATAACTTCGGGCGCGCACCGCACCACGTGCACGCTTCCTCTCAGATGCGCTCCTCTCTATCTGGACATCGCCGCAGTCACGGTGCCTGCCTCATCTCGCTGTGGGACACGTTACAGCGGAACTCGCCGAATGTCAACGAGCAGTTGCGGTCACTAGAGTGCGGTAAGCATGCTGGAAATTTGACACATGAGGAGGGAGGGAGTAGACTGCCGCACGGCGACGGACGACCACCTTTCCCGTGCCTCCGCGAGTGCGTCCACGCTCCGTAAGCTGCTGGCCCAGGAGCGGGCGTTGGCCCGGCTCGCGGCGGCGGTTGATCGACAGATTGCGCCGATCATCCCTCTGGAGCAGGAGAACGCCGCGCTGCGCCCTGTGGCGAGCGAGCAGCAGGTGGTGCTCACCGGGTGGCAGGAGCAGAGTACCCGATTGCGGCAGGGGGTGGCTGCGGTACTCGAGGCACCGATCGGTCTGATTCGAACGCCCTGCGAGGCGGTGTCGGTACGCATCCGGTGCGCCGGCTGCCCCGCCGGCTGCCCCTACACCACGCGCAGCGCCTGGATTGTGTCCCGCTCGCGGCGGGCCAGCGCTCGGACGACAGCAAGATCGCCGTGACGGTAGCGTGCAGCGCCGATCAGCGTGTCGATGGCGATGGTGAGCGCGTCGGGTGGCCGGGCGGGTGTCTCCATCCCGACACTGACCGCAAGATCGTCGGCGTGAACCACGAGCTCCACGATGCGAGTGCGCAGGTACTCGTCGAGCAGCATCGGCATCTGGCCGATGACTTCGAGCGTGCAGTTCTCGGGTTCTGAGCTGAGCCGAGCACGCAGTCGCTCGATCGTCCCATCCAGCAGCTCAATCAGGCTCTGCCGGCCCGCTGCCGCCATCGCCTCACCACGCTGGCGAACTCCGCTATTGGCCGCGGAGTGAATGTCGGGTTGGAGAAGCTGGCCACAGTATTCATCAGCCGTGATCAGTCGAGCGCCTGGCGGGGCCGCGCTACCCAGATACTGTTCCACCAGCACCACGGCGCGGACCAGGTGGCCGGCGAGTCCAGCGACCGAGAGCTCCGGAAGGGCACTCGGCTCGTGCCAGCGATCGGCAACACCCGGCGCGCCAAGGAGTGCCCGGGCGGATGTGGCTGTCTGGAGAAAGGTCTCGCGTACCGTCACTGCATCCCATTCTGCGGTATTGCCGGGGTCGGTGCGCCAGGAGCGGAGCTGTCACGGGCCCGCGGCCCGATGCTCGGCCCGCGAACCGCTGCGAATGCCCGTATGCCATTCAAACGGCATCGTGCTGGCGGGCCCCACCTTTCGGATGGCGCCCGCCATACAGGATGCCGGCTGCCGTCCGTCATCGGGGGACGACCTGGCGCCACACTCCCGCTGTACGGACAGAGCCAGGCAGGCTCGGTAGTGGCTCAGACCGTATCGTCGTGGGGAGCCGGATCACCGCGAAAGATAGCTTCGATGTCTCGGCCGGCGCGGGCTACGACTTCGCGCACGCGCCGCAGCTTGTCGGCATCGGTGAGGGCGCCGCCGGCTGCCTGTGAGAACAGGGTCTGGCCGATGTGGCGAACCTCCTCGGCGAGATCTCGCAGCTCCGGCGTGAACGTGGGCCCCCACCGCTCCGCCATGCGCGATCGGACGTCTTCCACCGTGTTGGCACGGGACGTCAGAAACGCTCGCCCCTCGTCGGTGATGGTGTACACGCGCTTCCCGTCCTGCTCGCTGCCGCGTACGTAGCCCTGATCTTCGAGCAGCTGGAGCGTGGGATAGACGGATCCCGGGCTTGGGGTGTAGAAGCCGTGGAAGCGTTCCTCCAGCGCCCGGATGACGTCGTAGCCGTGGCGGGGCCCCTGCTGGAGCAGATCGAGAATCACGTACTTGAGATCGCCGCGCCCGAAGCGCCGTCCGCCCCGGGGCGGACCGAATCTCCATGGACCTTTGCCCGACCATGGAGGACCGCCTCGATGGTGGCGACGCCAGCCTACCGCAAAGAAGGGAGAGCCGGCACGGCACCGATGGTGAAGACGATCGGTTGATAGGTTGAACATGTCGTTACATACCTCCCGGTATTCGAGCTATCACGATATATCGCATTATATCGCAACGGCATCACCGCATCAACCTGCCCGGTTGGCCAGGCCAGAGCCCGGTGGGTGTGGCTGCCCGGGGACACGAGGTTCCCGGCGCCGCGTGCCTCCGGGCAGATCGTCGGGCCGACCGTGCCCCCTGCTGGCAACTTCAGGCGACGGTAACGGCGCGGGGCGAACGCGTCCGGCCCGCCGGGTGGGCGCATTCCACGACGCCCGCTTGCACCATCTGGCGAACCGCGGCTCTACCGGGCGGCAGCCTGCAGAGTGAGGATTGAGCGCGCGGCATCGAGATCGTCGGCGCCGACGATCACACGCGGCCCGCTCGCCAGGTACGCGAGCTCCACGTTGATTCCCGCATCACCAAGCCCACGGAGCACGTGGGCCAGCTCCCCGGGCTTGTCCTCCACGTCGGTCACCGCGACCTCTCGCTCCTCACTGACCTTCAGTCCGACATGCGAGAGCGCGCGGCGCGCGCCGGCGCCGTCCTCGACGGCCACGTACAGGATGGCGATTCCCTGCGATGCGAAGCACACCAATCCCTCGATGTTGATACCGGCGTGACCAATGGCGTCGCAGGCCGCGGCCAGTGCGCCGGGACGATTCTCGAGCACCACTGTCAGGTTCTTCATATCCCGCTCCTCCACGTCGACCTGAGGCACCCGCAGTCGGCTGCCCCTTGATCGCTATCATGCCCCGGAACGTCCCCGGCGCGCCAGGTTGCTTCTCGACTGCTGATCGGTCGACGGCTGGCGCGACCAGGGCGAGTGGACGTCCTGAGTCTCGGGAGCCGGGAATGAGTGTGCTTGCTAGCCGGTTTGACCGCGCTGCTCGGTTGTAGAGACGCCTGACGTAGTCGTCGTGCCGGCTCCAGCCTCAGGGTGCACCATGGTGCCCACCCAGAGGGCAACGATGCCCAGCACGACCGCGGCCGTGAAGAACACCTCGCGGATACCGCTGACTGCCACGACTGCGGCGGATGTCAGCGGCCCCGCTGCGATACCGATCGAGTTGGCGCTGCCGGCGAGGCCGTAGGCGGCGCCGCGGCGCTCGGGGCGGACCATCCCGGCGAGCATGGCGCTGGCCGAAGGCAACATCGCTCCCAGTGCGAAGCCATCTGCGACCCGCAGCACAGCCAGCTGCCAGGTCGCGGTGACGAACGCCTGGGGTATGGAGATCGTACACGCCGCGCACGCCGCAATCACCAGAATTGTCTTGTGTCCGATCCGGTCGGAGAACCAGCCGACGGCGGTGGACGACAACGCCCCAGCCGCGCCGGCGCCCGCCAGAATCGCACCGGTCACTAGCGCGGCGTGGCCCGACCTGCCCTGCAGCACCTGAACAAGCTGGGGAATGATTGGGTAGACCTGCGTCACCGCGAACTGCACCGCGAAAAGCGCCGCGATCATCGCCAGGAGCGCGGGCGCGGTCAGAGTCTCGCGCAGCCCCGAGAGAAGCCGCGGCCGCGGCGCGTTGGACGGCTCGGCGAAGCGCGGCTCTTCGTGGACGAAAAACACCACCAGCGCCGCGCAGGTCATGAGAAACAGAGCAGCGAAGCCGAAAGAGGCCCGAAAGCCCACCCACTGAGCGACCAATCCGCCCAGCAATGGTCCGCTCGAATTGCCGACGAAGATCGCGGTCTGCATGAGTCCCAGGGCGAACCCGAGCCGATCGCGCGGCGTCTGGGACGAGACGAGCGCCTGCGATGCGCTCACCGTGCCGGTGAACATGCCCTGGAGCAAGCGCAGCGCGAGCAGCTGGTAGACGTTCGTCGCCAGCCCCATGAGCCCGACCAACACCGCAGCGCTGAACGAGGCACGCACCACCATGATCTTGCGTCCGTACCGGTCGGCCAGCGCTCCCCATATGGGCGCCGCGAATCCCATGCCCACCGCGGTGCAGCCGGCCAGGAACGCGGACCACAGCGTGACACGCGCCGCACCGTGGATGCCCAGCTGCTGCACGTAGAGCGGCAAGAAGGGAATGACGAAGGAAAAGCCCAGGATAGAGAACGCCTGAGCAACCGCCATCACGTACAGCGTGCGCTGCCAGCGTGGCAACGAGTACCCCCCGGTCGTTACTGGGATCGACCGGAGGCTACTCCGGACAGGTCCGCCCGAGTCTACTCTGGACCGTTCGCCTCTATCCCTTCACCGAGCCGGCGGTCAGACCAGTGACGAAGTAGCGCTGCAGCGAGAAGAAGATGATCAGCGGCAGTGCCATCGAGATGAAGGCCGCGGCCGTCATCAAGTGCCAGCCGACCCCGTAGGCGTTCACGAGTGACCGCACCACCACCGTCATGGGAGCGGTGCTAGGGCCCGAGAACACGAGCGCCACCAGAAGATCGTTCCACACCCACATGAACTGGAAAATCGCCATGGCGGCGATCGCCGGGGTGGTCAGCGGCAAGATGATGTTCCAGAAGATTCGAACTTCGCCGGCTCCGTCGATGCGTGCGGACTCCAGCAGCTCGTACGGAATACCGGACATGAAGTTGCGCATGATGTAGATCGCGATGGGGAGCCCGAACGCGGTGTGCGCTATCCACAGCGACGGGTACTGACCGACGATGTGCCAGCTGGTGAACAGTTTCAACAGTGGAATGAGCAGCATCTGCAGGGGAATGACCTGCAGCGCTACCAGAATCAGGAAGATCGTGTTGCGGAAGGGGAAGCGCAGCCACGCAAACCCGTAGGCGGCCCAGGCGCCGATGATGATCGGTGCGGCAGTAGCGGGCAGCGTGATGATCAGGCTATTGAGAAATGCCTGACCCATGCCGATGGAGGTCGCCGTGTGGAAAACGGTGTTGTAGTTGTCCAGCGTGAACTGGTGTGGCTTCCACAGGATGGTCCACCACATCGAGCTCTCGATGTCCTGGATATGCCGCACCGAGGTGAAGAGCAGCGTCACGGTAGGAAGGAGCCACACCACGCTGATCGCGATGATCACGAAGTGGAGGGGGGCGCGAGTGTACCAGTGCGGTCCGTGCCCGACGATCGCCTGATCGGCGGCTGTCGCGGCGGACATTTCGGCGGTCGTCGTACTCATAGCTTGCCTCCTCCTACCTCTGTCCTTCGGTGCGGAAACGCCGGATGTTGATTGCCATGATCGGCAACACCGCGATAAGGAGTACCACCGCGATGGCGCTGCCATATCCCTGGTTGAAGTTCGTGAAGGACTGGGTGTACATCTGCGTGGCCAGCACCTCACTGGCGCCGGCGGGACCGCCGCCCGTCATCGTGTAGATGATGTCGAATATTTTCAGCACGCCAATCATCGTGAGGGTGGCGATGACCGTGATCGTCGGCCACATCATGGGGACGGTGATGTGCCGGAAGATCTGGAGGGCGTTCGCGCCATCGATGCGGGCCGCCTCGGTAAGCTCGGCGGGAATCGCCTTCAGCGCGGCCGAAAGCACGACCACCGCGAAGCCGAGCCCGGCCCAGATCTGGGCGCCGAACAGGGCCCAGTTCACAAAATTGCTGTCTCCCAGGAAAGAGATCGGGGCCACGCGGAACCAACCGAGGATGGCATTGATGGTGCCGGTATTCGGGTCGTCGGCGTACATCAATCGCCAGATCACGCCGGAGGCGGTGGCGGAGATCGCCATCGGGATGAAGACGATCGACTTTGGAATCGCCTCGTAGCGCACCTTGTCGAATAGCACGGCGAACACCACGCCAAGCACCACCGTCAACGGCGTTACGATCACAAGCCAGAGAATGTTGTTCCGAATGGCGGTGCCGAGTGCCGGATCGTTGAACATCGTCCGGTAATTGTCGAAACCGACAAAGGTCGTCGCGACGTTGAATCCGATGCCGTTGGTCGAGGTCATGCTGTTGTAGATGGTTCGGACCGACGGGTAGACGACGAGCAGTCCAATGAGGACCAGTGAAGGACCGACGAACATGAGCACCGTGAGAAAGTTTCCGCTCCTCAGCCCCCGACGTCGAGGTGGGGCGACTGCGGTGCCGGGAACCACCGCCGCGGCACTACTCTCCGGCGAGGCGACTGAAGGGGACGGTACTTCCACGATCGAATCCTCCCGAGATTGGATGGGCGCCGGACGGCCGTCCGGCGCCCATCGACTTGCTTACGGTCTCGTGCGAACCGCTAGTGTCCGTACACTCGTTTGGCGCATGACTCCAGGTCTCGCATCTGAGCCGGGTAGCTCGACGGATTCTGGAACCACTTGGTGAGATCGACCGGCATGCAGCCGCTGGGCGAGCCGCCGACCGCCGGTGGCATCAGGTCGTCCGCACCCACGCGCACCAGACCCACTTTGCTCGACGCGTTCAGGACCTTGGCGATAGTGCGAGTGAGGTTGTCCGGGTACGCGCTGAGCGGGAGCTGCGTATTCGGCGAGAGGTACCCGCCGCGCTTCGCCCACTGGGCCAGCGCCTTGGGATCCGTCAGGCACTTCATGAGGGCCCGCGCTCCGGGGGTGTTGTGGAACATGAACACCCCATTGACACCAACCGTGACGGGCAGGGCCGGGTTGCTCTTGTACTGCGGGAAAGGAAACGCGCTGTAGTCCACGCCTTCCTTCTTGTTGGGGAGGTCGGTGCGCAATCCGGCGCCGACGAAGGTGGCCTCGGAGAAGAACTGGGCACCTGGATCGTCGACCATCTGCTTGGCCGCCTGGTCCCAGGACTGGCTAAGCGCGCGCGTGCGGCCGCCGGCGATCATGGCGCTGTTGCCGACGATCTGGTTCATCGCGACGAAGGTCTCCTTGACAGTCGGATCGGTCCACTTCACCGTGTGATTTACCAGGCCGTCGTACTTCTTGGCGCCAGCCACCTGGAAGTACATGTTGTCGAAGAAGTCGGAGATCGTCCAGGGGGACGGCGGCGTGCCGCCTCCACCGAACGTCCACGGATGCAGGCCTGCCTTGACCATCTTCTGCGAAAGCGCGACCATTTGCGCCCACGTCTTTGGTATCTTCCAGTGGCCCTTGGCGAACTTCTTCGGGTTGTACCAGACCAGGGCTTTCATGTCGGTCTTCATGTAGATGGCGTACAGCTTGCCGCCGACCGTGCCCAGATTGATCCAGGCCGGGCCGTAGGCTTTCAGGAGCTTCGCCTTGTTCAGGAACGTGAGCGGCTGCACGGACCCGCCCTTGACGTAAAGGACAAGGTTCGATTGGGTCGGCACGCTTGCCACATCAGGCGCATTCCCGCCCTGAACTCGTGTCGCCAGTTCCGTGGCGAGATTGGAGACATCGGTAGTGTACGACGCGTTGATGCCGTAGTGTGAGTCGCAGTAGCTGAGGATCGCCTGGAAGTCCTGTCCTTCTCCGGCCTTCCAGTCGCCGAAGAAACTCACAGGCAGACCCGCATGGCTATTCGCCGCGATCGCGTACTTGACCGGCACCGGCGCCACGAGCATCGCGGCGACGCCGATCAGCGCCAGCAAACGTTTCGATCGGAAACCGAGCATCGCTTCTCCTCCTCCTGGGGATAGTGCTTGGATCCGGCTTCGAGCCGTGGTGTCACCGCGCGCCGTCGCCCGTCCGCTCCTCCTTCTCTCTGCCGCGGCTAGTGTTGAGCGCGACAAGCGGTACTCTCACCATACAATTCGGACAGCCGAGGGTCAACCGGTTTCGTGCTCCTGGACGGCCGAGCCGGTCCGCAGCGGCTAAGTCTGAATCGCATTCATGGCGCCGCGGCGGGTGGCGCCGGCCGACGCGAGCGTAACCAGCGCGATCGCGATGAGGGCGCGGGTGTCGAGCGTCTGCCGAAGCACGACGTAGCCCACGAGCGCTCCCACCGCCGGTTCCAGGCTCATGAGGATTCCGAAGACGCGGGTAGGAATGGAGCGAAGCGCTTCGAGCTCGAGTGAGTACGGAATCACCGCGGAAAGGAGTGCCACGCTCAGGCCGCCCAGCAACAGCCCGGGCTGGAGGAGGTTGGCTCCGGCCGACGCCACCCCAAACGGAAGCAGCGCCAGGCCGCCGACACTCATCGCGATTGCCAGTCCCCTGCCGCCGGAAAATGCTCGTCCCACTCTTGCGCTGAGCATGATGTAGGCGGCCCAGAGGGAGCCGGCAAGTAGCGCGCAAAACACCCCAAGCGCGTTCAGATGCAGCCCGCCCCAGGGGGTCAGCAACACCACACCGGCGGCGGCGAGAGCGATCCACAGCGCGTCGAGCCGCCGGCGAGAACCTGCGACGGCGATCCCCAGCGGTCCGACGAACTCCAGGGTCACGGCGATCCCGAGTGGGATGCGATCGAGCGCCGCGTAGAAGCAAAAGTTCATCCCGGCAACCGCCAGGCCAAACAGCGCGGCCACCGCCAGGCTTCTGACCCCGTAGCGCCGCAAGCCCGGCCGCCACACGACCTGCAGCACGATGGCGGCGAAGGCGACGCGGAGGAACGTCGTCCCGGGCGTGCCGAGCTGCGCGAACAGCTGTTTCGCCACCGAAGACCCGAGCTGGACCGAGAGCACGGCGAGCAGCACCATGGCGGTGGGCGGCACGAATGGCCGCGCGCCAGGTGCAACGACTGAGCCGGTGGGGAGGGACGTGGAGCGTGAGGGCATGATGAAATCGGCAGACGGCCGCGTCGAGCGCGGATGAGAACGTACGGGTGGACGCGAGCACCGGAGCTTGCGTCGGCGTTCGAACGCGGTTCGTGTCCTCTCAGCGCACGCCTGCGACCGGGCTTGATGCGCTTTCGATAGCTTCGAGCACGATATCGGGCGTCATTGGGAGCTCCGTGGGGCGGACCCCGACCGCATCATAGATCGCATTGGCGATCACGGCCGCTCCCGGCACGACGGGAGGCTCACCCACCCCGCGCACGCCGAGCGGGCCATCGGCCGAGGGTACCTCGATCGCAACATGGGTAATCGAGGGCATCTCGAGGGCCGAGGGGACATCGTAGTCGGCGAACGACGCGGTACGGAGATGACCCTGCTCGTCGTATTCCAGCTTCTCCAGCAGCGCCCAGCCGATGCCCTGGGCGATACCCCCGTGAACCTGTCCCTCGATGCCGGCCGGATTGATGATGCGGCCGACGTCCTGCACCGCCACATAGTCCAGCACGCGTACCTGCCCTGTGTCTCGGTCCACGTGGACGCGTGCCAGGTGAGCGACAAAGCCGGGCGCCGCTTGCGGTTGCGCGACGCGGCCCTGGCCGAGGACCGGTTCGTAACTACCGCCAAACGCGGTACTCAGTCTGGCAATCTCGCGTAGGCTCACGCCGCGGTCCGGCACCCCGCGCACTCGTACCGTCTCGTCCACGATCTCGAGGTCCTCCACGGCGGCTTCCAGGTGATCGGCGGCTATAGCCAGAACCTGGCGGCGAGCGTCGGCGGCGGCCTTCATTACCGCCGCGCCGACAGTGTAGGTGATCTTGCTGCCGCCGCTGGCCCCGGCGTAGGGAGCGGTATTGGTGTCGCCGGTAATGAGCGACACCGTCTCGACGGAGCTGCCGAAGGCGTCGGCGGCAATCAACGCCAGGCCGGTTTTGGTTCCGCTGATATCAGCGGAGCCGACGACGACGGCCAGGGTGCCGTCGGCGTCGAGCCGGCAGGTCGCCGAAGCCGGCTGGGTTCCGGACGGCCAGCCACCGAGCGCGATGCCCACGCCTTCATCCGGCCCCTTTCGAGACCGGTCTTTCCAGGCGGGCTGGTCGCGGAGCGTCTCGAGCACCTGGCGCGCACCCAGCGGTCCCCAGGGCGAGCCGGCCGGCATCAGATCGCCATCGGTTACGGCGTTTTTGAGCCGGAACTCGAGCGGATCCAGGTCCAGCTGTTGGGCCAGCTCGGCGATTTGTCCCTCGATGGCGAAGCACGCCTGCGGCGCGCCCGGCGCCCGGTAGGCGCCGCAGCCAGGCCGGTGGGTGAGCACTTCGTAGGCGTCGATGCGCAGGTTGGGGAAGCGATACGTTCCACCGAGAAGAAGAGCTACGATCCCGGCCGTGCCGCCGGGATAGGCGCCGGTGTCCACGATGACCGTCGCCTGCAGCGCCGCGAGCGTACCGTCCTTACGGGCGCCGGTCTTCACGCGCATCACGACTCCGGGGGCGGGACAGCCGGCAAGAAAATCCTCATTACGTGTGTACACCAGACTGACTGGCCGGCCCAGCTTCCAGGCGAGACCGGCAGTCAATGGATCAAGGAGCGCGTACTTGGCGCCAAAGGCGCCGCCGACTTCGGCGACGACCACGTTGACGCGGTGCTCGGGGATGCCGAGCGACTTGGACACCTCGGAGCGGACGAAAAACGCGCCCTGAGTGCTGGAGTAGATGGTCAGACCACCCACGCCATCTGGCACCGCCACGCTCGACTGTGGCTCGAGGTACGCCTGATGCACCCATGGCGTGCGGTACTCCCGCTCTACCACGGCGTCGGCTCCCGCGAAACCTAGCTCGACGTCACCACGCTGGTACCGGTCGGCCGATGCGGCGTTGGCGGGCCGCGGGAGCTGCTGGGTGTGGCCGTCGACCGTGGTGTGCGCCCCGGCATCGTCACGAATCCCGAGCGCCTCGCGATCGTGGACCAGTTCCCGCTCGTCATTGAGCGTGGCTACCGGATCGATCGCCGCCTCGAGCTCTTCATACTCGACAAAGACGAGATTCACCGCATCCTCGGCCGCGGCCGCGGTTTCGGCGACCACTGCGACGACCGGCTGCCCCTCGAAGTAGACGCGTTCTCGCGCCAGCGGGTCTCCTGAGCGGGTCAGGCCTTCGGGCTCGGCCAGCGGCAGGTCGGCAGCCGTAACCACGTCGACCACGCCGGGCGCCTGTCTGGCTTCCTCGACGTCGACGCGCAGAATGCGGGCATGTGGGTATGGGCTCAGGACCAGACGGGTGTGCAGGATGCCGGGGAACCGGAGGTCGCCGGCATATCTTGCCTGCCCGGTGATCTTTCGCTCCCCGTCTTCACGCCGCACCCAGGTGCCGATTGTCTGCGAAGGCATGCGCATCCCTCCTCCTCTCTCATCCTAGCGTGCCGCGCCGGGGCCGCCGGGAAGCGCACCCGAAAGCAGTCGCTAGACTGAGACGTCGTGCAGTTCAGGAGGGGGCTCATGCAAATGTCAATACGCATTCCGCGCTCCGAGCTCGAGGCGCGGGCCGAACGACTGCGGGAGCACATCGCCGGTCATGGACTCGACGGCGTAGTGCTGTTCGACAACTTCTACATCCTTTACTTCAGCGGCTTCGCTTTTATTCCGACAGAACGGCCGATCGCGTTTTTGATGAACAGCAGTGGCGAGCGCGCGCTGTTCGTTCCGCGTCTGGAAGTCGAGCACGCAAAGGCGCAGACCGGTTTCGAGCACGTCGATCATTACCTCGAGTACCCATCCGATCCTCATCCGGCTGAGATCCTGAAGGCAAGTCTTCGCGAGATGGGGATCGGTTCCAGAATCGGCGCCGACAGCGACGGCTATCCATGGGTCCTCGGCTATCGCGGCCCCTCACTGAGCGAGCTCACCGGCGGCACGGTTACAAGGATTGCCGGCTGCATTGAAGACATGATGGCGATCAAGAGCGTGAATGAAATCGCGCTCATCAAGGAGAGCGTGAAGTGGGGCAACCTCGCCCACCGGCTCCTCCAGAAGTACACCGCGCCGGGAGCCACCGAGACCGAAGTGAGCATGCGGGCCAGCCAGGAGGCGACCCTGGCGATGATAGAAACGCTCGGACCGCTGTACGAGGCGCAGAATCCGTTCGAAGAAGGTGCCGGCGCCGGATACCGGGGGCAGATTGGTAGGAACGCGGCCATCCCGCATGCGCTGTCGCACAACATCACATTCCAGCCGGGCGATGTGCTGGTGACGGGGGCTAGCGCCGCGATGTGGGGGTACAACTCGGAGCTGGAGCGCACCATGATCATCGGCCCCGCCACCGACGCGCAGCGACAGTTCTTCGATCACATGGTCAATCTCCAGGACACGGCGTTCGCGGCCATGCGGCCGGGCGCCAGGTGCTCAGACGTCGATCGCGCGGTTCGCGCCTACTTCGAGCAGCACGACCTCATGCAGTCCTGGAAACATCACACCGGCCACGCCATCGGCCTGCGCTACCACGAGGGCCCGTTCCTCGATATCGGCGACCACACCGAGCTGAGACCGGGTATGGTGTTCACCGTCGAGCCGGGGCTTTACCTGCCGCAACTCGGTGGCTTTCGCCACTCCGACACGGTGCTCATCACCGACGACGGAATCGAGCGACTCACGTACTACCCGCGTGATCTGGAGAGCCTGACGATTCCGCTCTAGGCGGATGACCTCCGTGAGCAGCGATCGCGCGGGCGGCGGCGTGGTTTGCCAACCGGCAGGCGGCTTGCAAAGACTCACCCCGGCAAAGTCCGACTAGCACTCCGGCGTCAAACGCGTCTCCTGCGCCGGTCGAATCGAGCGCCGGGCGCGCCGTCACCATGACGGTGGCTACCTCACCCTGCTGGGCTACGACGGCGCCGCGCGAACCGTCTTTCACGATTACCGCCGGAATGGCGCGGCTGAGCGTCCGAGCTGCTTCGTCAATGGACTTGCAGCCGGCGAGCGCGAGCGCCTCATCGGCATTCGGCAGGAGCACGGTCACCCCTCGATCCGCCAGTGTCGCGAGAAGCCGGTCAGTGCCATGGCGCCTGATTACTCCAACGGAGGAGGGATCGAACGACAGGTACGCGCGCGCGCCGCGCGCGATGTCCGCCGCGGCATCGAGCAGTGTCAAGCCATGCGGTCCCAGCAGCGCGTACCCGGTGACATGGACGGCGTCCGGCTGCGTCTCAGCGGCGGCCGCGGTGATATCTTCCGGCGCCAGCGCCTGGTTGGCGCCGCGGGCGGACCGCATCACGCGTTCCCCCTCGGGGCTCAGCTCGACGACCACGCAGCCCGTCTCGGCGCCGGCGACGCGACGGACGCACGTTCTCACGCCGCTATCCTCGAGCTCGCGTATCAGCATCGAGCCGATGCCGTCATTCCCAACACAGCCGGCGAGCGTCGCCTCTGCGCCCAGCTCGCAGACCCATGTCGCGGTGTTGGCGGCGGACCCGCCGCCGCGCAGCAGGATTCCCGTCGCCTGCTCCGCGGCACGCAGCTCCGGAAGGAGCAGGATATCCAGCATGATGTCGCCGGCGAGCAGAATCACGAGGCGAGCGCCACCGCGATTCTCCCCGCCAGGGAGGCATTCGCTTCGAGCAGGGCGAGGTTTGCCTCCAGCGTGCGACCGCCGCTCGACACTGCAACGTGGTCCAGCAGGTACGGCGTCAGCTCCTTGCCGCGGATGCCAGCCGTCTCCGCCTCCCGCTGCGCCGCCGCCAGCCACTCGTCCCAGAGCCGAGGTGGCAGCGCGGCAGCCGCCGGAATCGGATTCGCGACGATCGGGCCCGCCGGGATTCCCATAACCCGCTGTGCGCGCACTACGGCCACTACCGACTCGACATCACTTAACCGGGGTACGGGAAGCCCGCTCGATCGCAGGTAGAAAGCTGGGAAGGTGTCGGTGTCGAACCCGAATACTGGAACCGACGCCGTCTCCAGGCTCTCCAGCGTGCGCGGGATGTCGAGTATCGACTTGGCCCCGGAACACACGGTGATGACGGGCGAGATCGCCAGCTGACCGATGTCGGCGGAAATATCCCCGAGCGCGGCCGGCCGATGCACTCCACCAATCCCTCCAGTGGCGAAGACGCTGATACCCGCGTGCCCGGCCGCGAACAATGTGGCGGCGACGGTCAGCCCGGCGGTCGCACCGCTCGCCAGCGCATGGCCGAGATCGCGGACCGACGCCTTTTGCCTGCGTGGATCGGCCGCGGCGCCCGCCGCGAGCCCGTGGCCGGCTCCGACATGCAGGCAGCCGTCGACCACGATGCAGAGCGCTGGGATTGCCCCTGCCGCGCGCACCGCGTCATCCATGGCGTGTAGCGCCTGCACGTTGTACGGCTCGGGCAGGCCGTGGGTAAGGACGGCCGACTCCAGAGCCACCACGGCCCCGCCACGGTCGAGGGCATCGCGTACTTCATCGCCGATGGCCATGAGCGGTGGGTGATTGCTGGTGAGATCGGAAATGGTCATGCCAGGCATTGTAGCGAGACGGGTTTCAACCAGCTGCGGATGGCCACCATGGCATTCATCTTGCGCAGGAGTTCGCGCTGCGAGACGCGCAGCCGGAGGACGCAGGCGTGGCAACCCAGACTCGCAAGAAAGCTCTTAGTCCCGAAGATTTCTATCGCACGGCACTCGACGCCCTGACCGGCTCGAGCGCACCCTTCCTCGTGGGCGGGGCGTATGCGCTCCGCACGTATTCCGGCATCCAGCGAGAAACCAAAGACCTCGACGTGTTTTGCAAAGCCGGGGACTATCCCCGGCTGCTTGCCGCCCTGGCCGCGGAGGGTTTCGAAACGGAACTGACCAATCCCAACTGGCTCGCCAAGGCGAGGCTCGGCGAGTACTACGTCGACATAATCTTCAACTCCGCCAACCGCCTCTGCTTGGTAGACGACACCTGGTTCGAGCAGGCGCGAGATTGCGACCTGCTGAACCACCAGGTGAAGCTGGTGCCGGCTGAGGAGATGATCTGGTCGAAATCCATGGTTCAGGATCGGTTTCGCTTCGACGGCGCCGACGTGGCGCACATCATCCGGCAGGAGGGTGAAACACTGGACTGGCGCCGCCTCCTCAATCGCATGGAAGCCCTCTGGGAGGTGCTGTTCGAGCAGATCATGCTCTTTCGTTTCGTTTATCCGGCCGATCGCGAGAAGGTGCCGCGCTGGCTGGTGCAAGAGCTGCTCAACCGGGTAACGCTGGAGCTCGATCTTCCCCGGTCGCACGATCGCGTTTGTCGCGGCCGCATACTGTCCAGAAGCCAGTACGAGACGGACTACGAGGAGTGGGGCTACAAGCCGACCTGATGACCCGTCTTGCCGCGGTAGCGGATGTGCATGTCAACGAGTCGTCCCGCGCCGACTGGCGCGAGCTGGTGGATCGAATGAGCGCGTTGGCGGATGTTCTCATTCTGGCGGGCGACCTGACCAACCGCGGGCTACCGCGTGAGGCCGAGGTGCTGGTCGAAGGGTTGTCTCACGCCCGGATTCCGGTCGTGGGCATCCTGGGCAATCATGACTTCGAGTCGGGTCAGCAGGACCAGATCCTGCGATTGCTCTGTGATGCCGGCACGGTGATGCTGGATGAGGAGCCTCACGAGGTGGGTGACGTGGGCTTTGCGGGTGTGAAGGGCTTCTGCGGGGGATTCGATCAGCATGCGCTGGCGCCGTTCGGGGAAGACGCGATCAAGCAGTTTGTGCGTGAGACGGTCGACGATACGCTGCGGCTGGAAAGCGGGCTATCCAGACTGCGGACCCGGCACAAGATCGTTGTACTCCACTACGCGCCGATTCGGCGGACCGTGGAGGGCGAGCCGCTCGAGATCTACCCGTTCCTTGGTAGCTCGCGGCTGGCCGATCCGCTCGACCACTTCGACGTCACGGCGGCGTTTCACGGCCATGCCCACCATGGCAGCCCGGAAGGCGCCACCTCCCGCGGAGTTCCGGTATACAATGTCGCCCTCCCACTGATGCGAGAGCTGGACCCGGGCCGCCCGTTCCGCATACTCGAGCTATAGCAGCTCCCTGCGAAACGCGCAGGCCGGCGCCTCCGTGCCCGTCCCGTCCACAGCGTGTAGGCCGGAGCCTTTGTGCCCGGCCCGTTCACAACTCCCGCACGCCAGCGCCTCGGGGCCGGCTGCGTTAAGCTCTCTTGCGTCGGAGCCTCCGTGTCCGGCTCCCGAGGGCTTCGAGGAGTTCACCAAGGGCGAGACCTACCCGTATTACTATCAGTCGAGGAGGGCCGACCCGGGTGAGTGTGACGCGTGCCGACGAGCCGCTGACGTACGGGTCATATCTCCGCATTCCCGAGCTGCTGGATCTGCAGACACCGCTCGCCGAGCCCTCGGTCCACGACGAGATGCTGTTCATCCTGGGGCAGCAGGCGCAGGAGCTCTGGTTCAAGCAGATCCTGCACGATCTGCATCTGGTCATCGCAGACCTGGAGCGAGGCGCGCTGCTTGACGCGGTACGCCTGCTGCGGCGAGCGATCCAGATCCTCGCCGTTCTGAGCGGGGAGAGCGAGGTGCTCGAGACCATCCCGCTGCGCGAGTTTCACGGCTTTCGGGGGTATTTGCGCGCCGCCAGCGGCCTGCAGTCAACCCAGTTCCGCGAGCTCGAGATCGCGTCCGGCTTGCGCGACGAGGCGTACCTCCGGATGGTCGGCAAGCTGCTCGACCTTCCCGCCGTGCTGGACCGCTGGCCGGTGAGCCTTCACGATGGGTTGGTGAAGGCGCTCGATTCGGTCGCTCCCGACCCAACCCGCGCCCTCATGGCGCTGTATCGCGATCCCGACGAATGGCCCCAGCTCTACCTCCTGGCGGAAGCGCTCAGCGACTACGAGCTGCGCTTTCAGGCCTGGCGATTCCATCACGTGCAACTGGTGGAGCGCATCATCGGCGACCAAGCGCCGGGCACGGGGGGATCGCCCGGAAGTACCTACCTCAGCCGCACGCTTGGGTACCGCTTCTTCCCCGAGCTGTGGGAAGCACGCAACCGGCTCACCGAGCGAGGCGCGTCCTAGAGAGCACCTGCCGGGGCAAGCGGGGAGACGATACACAGATCGGCGCGGCCCGCTGCCAGAAGGGTATTCACCTCGTCCGCCGACGTCAGGTTGCCGCCCAGCATGACACGGGTTCCGGTATCGTTTCGGATGGCGTCGCCGTACGGCGCCTCCCAGGCGCGGCCGTACGCGGGATTGGCGTCGAATGTGGTCTGCCCGGTGACCACGTGAATGACGTCGGCGCCACCGTCTCGCAGCCGGCGGGCGGTTTCGATGGCATCACTCCCGCTCAGGCCGCCCTTTTTCCAGTCGGTGGCTGAAAAGGCGACCGCGAGCGGCCGCGCGTCGGGCCATGCCTCGCGCACTGCCGAGAGCACCCGCAGAGGGAAGCGCAGCCGGTTCTCGAGACTCCCGCCGTAACAGTCGTCGCGACGGTTGGTAAGAGGCGAGATGAACCCGGCGATGAGGTAGCCGTGGCCGAACTGCAGCTCCAGCAGATCGAAACCGGCTTCGGCCGCGGTGGCGGCCGACCGCGCAAATGCGCTGCAAACCCCGTCCA
>DATGJB010000111.1:0-3864 GCA_035295425.1 Chloroflexota bacterium
CCCAGGGCGGCGCGCAGGGCGCCGGCGCGCTCGTGGTACATCTGCCGCGCCTTCTGAGCGGCAGCCGGGGTCACGTGCAGCCGCACCTGCCGCCGATCGAGGGCGTCCCGCTGATGGAGCACATGGCCCGTCTCGGACAGCTCCTCGGCCAGGCGGCTGGTACGCGCCTCGGAAAGGCTGAGAGCCTGGGCCAGCTCCTTGATCGTCGCCCCTTCGTGCTGAACCAGGTAGAGCAGGGCCCGAATCTGCTGAACCGGTAGCCCTCCATCATGTCGCAGCTCGCACCGGTTGAGCTCATAGGTCGCCCGGATAAAGCGAATGAACAGCTCGGGTATCGCCCACGAGCCCGCCGAATCAAACTCCTCCAAGCACCCCTCCCTCGACACACCCCATGTTACGTCAATTACATGCATTGCGCAACTATTGCGCTTCGCATATAATAATCGAACTGGTCAGCATCTCCGACCTTTGGCGGAGGGCCGCTGACCCTTTCGTCCGATGCAAGAGCCGCTGCCGGCTCGATACGGTGGAGCGTGGAGTCGCCTGCAGGGCGCCGAGACCTGGGCGCGACGAGCTCTTGCCGCATCGCCGGTGGTGCCACCATCCACCGGAGCGCGTAGAAGGAGATTCATATGACCGCACTCACCCGCTGGGTCCTCTCTCACAAGCTCATCGTGGCGAGTTTCTGGCTGATACTGGCAGTTGTCGGCATGGCCTCGGCCCAGTCGGCAACCAACGCCCTCTCCCAGAAATTCTCGCTGCCCGGCAAGGAGAGCTACCAGGCAAACCTCGCGATTCTCCGGATCTACGGGAACGATCCGAACAACCCTCCATTCGTGCCGGTCGTCACCTTGCCGTCCGGCACCACCGTCCACTCGCCCGGTGTCAGGGCTCAGCTGGCCGCGGTTTTCGCCCGCATTGCCGCGCATACACCCGGGGCGCGGATCGTTTCCTATGCTTCCACCGGCAATCCGGCCTTTGTCTCGCGTGATGGCCGCACCACCTTCGGCCTGGTCTATGCCGTGGAGGGTCTTGGCTTCAGCGGCCCGACGAAGGCCATGAACGACGTAAAGGCTGCCCTCAGCGGCGCGACAGTTGCGGGCGCGCCGGTCTATCTGACCGGGCTCGCTCCACTCGCCACCGGTGGCGGTGGGGGGAGCGGCGGCCCGAGCGTGCTGGTCGAAGTTCTCCTGGGTGGTGTGGGGGCGCTCCTCATCCTGATCTTCGTCTTCCGTTCCTTTATGGCGATCATGCCGCTCCTCATGGCCGTCGTGGCGATTCCAACCACGTTTCTCCTGGTCTGGGGGTTGACGGCGATCACGGATATCTCCTTCATCGTCGAGTTCCTGGTCGCGCTCATTGGTCTGGGGGTGGCCATCGACTACTCCCTGCTGGTCGTGCTGCGCTGGCGCGAGGAGCATACCGCCGGCGTGCCGAATGAGCAGGCTGTCCTGAAAGCCATGGAAACCGCCGGCAAGTCCGTGATTTTCAGCGGCACGACGGTCGCCATCGGCCTGCTGGCGCTCCTCGTCCTTCCGGTACCGTTCCTGCGCAGCGTCGGCTACGGCGGCGCACTCATCCCGCTGGTCACAGTTGCAGTCGCGGTCACGCTGCTTCCGGTGGCGCTGGCCACAATCGGCCCGCGCCTCGACTGGCCGCGCGTCGGCGGCCTCGAAGCGGGCCGCTGGTGGACCGGTTGGGCCCGCCTTGTGGTGCGGGGCCGCTGGCTGGCAGCACTGGCCGGATTCGTCGTCCTCGGCGCACTCGTGACGTCCGCCACAACCATTGTGCTGGGTCAGACCCGAGCCGACGCCCTGTCGAAGGCCGGTGATGCGCACACCGGGCTCGTCGCCCTCGAGCGATCCGGCATCGGCGTGGGGCCTTTGAGCCCGTTCGAGATTCTGGTCAATGATACCGCTGCCGGCAGCCTTGCGAACCGGATCGACGGGATACCCGGCGTGCGGGGCGCGATTGCCCCCGCCGGCCCATCCTGGCGCCGCGCCGGTACCGCGCTCGTCGACGTGATGCCTACCGTCGACAGTAATACCTCAGCCGGGCACAGTGTCCTCAACCGGATTCGCCCGGTAGTTCACGGCGTCCCTGGCGCGCGAATCGGTGGCGCAGCCGCCGGCAACTTCGACTTCATCGACGCGGTGTACGGCAACTTCCCGCTAATGGTGGCGCTGATAGCGCTGATCACTTTTGTCCTGCTGGCGCGGGCCTTCCGCTCGCTCCTCCTCCCGTTGAAAGCAGTCTTCCTGAACATTCTCTCGGTCGGTGCTGCCTTCGGCGTGATGGTGCTGATGTGGCAGAACGGCTACGGCTCGCAGGCTATCTGGGGCATCAAGTCCACCGGTGCCATTACCAGCTGGGTCCCGATCATGGTCTTTGCCTTCCTCTTCGGCCTCTCGATGGACTACGAGGTCTTCATCCTGGCGCGCATGCGGGAGGAGTACGACAGCAGCGACACAACGCGAGATGCCGTCATCAAGGGAATCGGCCGCACCGGACGGCTGGTGACCAGCGGCGCCCTGATCCTGTTCTTCGCCTTCATCGCGCTTGCCTCGGGACCGGAGACGGATATCAAGGTCATCGGGACCGGTCTGGCTGCCGGCATCCTGCTGGACGCCACGGTGGTGCGAATGCTGCTGGTGCCGGCGCTGGTCTCCATCTTTGGCCGCTACAACTGGTGGCTGCCGCACCTGCCTGCCCGCCTGCTCCGCGTCGAGCCGTCACGGTTGCCGGTGAGGGCCTCGGAGGCCGAAGCCGCCTAACCTGGGCGCGCGCCCCCTCAATCGCACAGTCCTCCAGGGCCATGCTGCCGGACTCGGCAGCATGGCCCTGCAATGGACCACGCCGTATCGCGTGCGTCACCCAGAAGGAATCCTGCGGATGCCCAGGCACGATAGGTCCCTGACCCATACTGGAGATGCACACCATCTCGGGAGCTGAGGAACACGATCATGACCCAGCCAACGTACCGGACCGGCAAGATCTGCTACGTCGAGATCCCGGCCACCGACATCGCCCGCTCGGCCGACTTCTACCTGCAAGCGTTCGGCTGGCAGATTCGCCGGCGCGATGATGGCGCGATGGCGTTCGACGACACGGTCAACGAAGTAAGTGGCACCTGGGTGCGCGGACGCCGGCCGATGTCCGAGCCGGGACTGCTCGTCTACATCATGGTCGCTGATGCGGCGAAGGCCGGCGAGGCGGTGGTCGCCGCCGGTGGCGAGATCGTCCAGCCTATCGACCCGACCTCACCCGAGGTCTACCTGACCTTCCGCGATCCCGCCGGAAACGTGCTGGGCATCTACCAGCAACCGGGGCTGGCCGAAACCGAGGCGGCCGGATAGGCCCAGCGCCGGTGATGGCCGCGCGTCCGCGGTTCGGGGCTACCGCCAGACGGGCGGGGTAGCCTGTCGCCGGGCGGCGATGTTGGCCTCGGCAAAGGGATAGCCCGATGCCGCCAGGAGCGCCAGCTCGCGCTCGAGATCGTACTCCAACCGCCGGATCTCCGGCTCGCCGTCCTCGATCAGCAGGTACGAGGCACGCGTGTCCCCGTCGAAGGGGAAACCCACGCTACCGGAGTTCGCGATCACGAGATTGGGCAGCCGCCGTACGTAGGGGCGATGGATATGTCCATAGACCGCCAGTGCCGTACCGAGCGGCCCAAAGGTCGCCGCCAGGGTGTCGTCGTCGGCGTCGGGCGGGACCACGGTCCACAGGTTACCGGGCACGGCATGGACCAGCCCCACACCGTCGCCCTTCCACTCCCGGGGCAGCGTTTGCAGCCACTGGATGCGTTCCTCGCCGAGCAAATCTCCGGTGGCATTGGCCATCGGCCTGAACGCCTCCCGCAGC
>DATGJB010000112.1:0-7149 GCA_035295425.1 Chloroflexota bacterium
GGGCCGGGCACGAAGGGATCGCGGGTGCAGCGCTGGCCCTCGCCACCGTCAAGCCGTTCTACCTACCGGTGTTCCTGCTACTTCTCGCGATTCGCGGCCACTACCGCGCTCTGCTCTCCTTCGCCGGAGGCAGTGCGGCACTCTTGGTCGCGGGCGCCCCAGCAGGCGGCCTCAACTCAGTGGTCGCCTACGGACGCCAGGTACAGCTTGCGTCGCACTGGCACGCGCTCTTCGGGTTCGCACCGCAGCGAAACCAGAGCCTGTCCGGAGCCTTCACGCTCTCGTTGCCTTCCGGCATCTCGTCCGTGGCCTGGTTGGTGACGGCGATACTCATAACCGGCGTGTTCGTCCGGCTGGCGTGGCGCAGCCGGCAGCTCGAGCTTTCATGGGCGCTGGCGACGGTAGCGGCACTATTGATCTCGCCACACGTCTTCGTCCATGATCTCACCATTCTCTTGCTTCCAGTCGCAATCGCCCCGGCCGGCGGCGCACCTCGCAGTCTTCGCGCCCTGCTCGTCTTCGGCTACGTGGCCGTGATCGCCGGTCAGCGACTGCTGTTTGTAGCACCGATTCAGTTAGCGGTCCTTGCCATGGTGGCGTTCGCCATCTGGCTGGCGCTGAGCCTCAATCAGGTGCCGCACTCGCGCCGCAGGGGTCGCGCCATAACTCTGGTTGATCGCGGCACACCAATGGTCGGAGTGGGGACATGATCCGACCGCAAGCGGCCGCGACCTCTTCTGTGCCCGTCCTGATGAAACGAGCTCTGTGGCGGATTGCTCCGACGAGGCACCAGGTGGCCGCGCTGACCGTCCTTGGCGCCATCTTCGTCGTGGGCCTCGCTCCGCACCTGGACACCGACCTGTGGTGGCATCTGCGCGCCGGTCAGTACATAGCGCTTCATCACGCGGTACCCACGCGCGACTCCTTTTCGTTCACGGCGGCGGGAAAACCGTGGACCGACTACGAGTGGCTGGCCGAGCTGATGATGTATTGGTTGTATGCTGCTGCGGGCCTCTGGGGACCGATCCTGCTCTTCGCCGCGGTGATTACTGCCGCATTCAGTCTCGTCTATGTCGAGACGGCGACAGCCGGAGTCAATCGGCTTCTCGCTGCATTTGTCGTGGCCTGCGGATTCGGCGCGTGCAGTGCGGTCATCGGCGCCAGGATCCAGATGCTCACACTCCTCTTCCTGGCCGCCTACGCCTCGTTGCTCCGACTCTATCGCGTGCGCCGAGAGACGCGTATCCTGATCGCGTTCCCCATTCTGATGCTGCTCTGGGCAAATCTTCACGGCGGGTACCCGCTCGGGCTTGCCCTGCTTCTGGCATGGTCGCTGGGCGAGTGGCTCAATCGCGCTTCAGGCCGTGAGGGCTCGCTGTCCAGCGGGGAGCTGCGATCGGTACTGCTGACGGCGGGTGCAAGTGCCGCGGTCACCGCGCTCAATCCAAACGGCTGGCGCCAGCTGCTTTTTCCATTCACGCTGGCGACGCCCAACGCGTTTACGAACCACATTAATGAATGGGTCTCGCCCGACTTCCACATGCCGCAGATGATGGTTTTTGAGGCTCTGCTGCTGCTCCTGATCACCATCGCCCTCACCTCCCGCGGCCGACCCGACTGGACGTCCCTCTGCGTGACCCTCATGGCGACGTACCTGGCGCTCAGCCAGGGACGAAATGTGGCCGTCTGGGTAGTCCTTGTTACCCCAACTCTCGCGCGTGGGATACAAACCTGGCTGCGCGCCCGTACCGGCGATGGGACGGATCCCGGCGGCCGCCCTATCGCGCCTGCGACGGCGCGGCCCGCGCGCTCCTCTGAGCGGCCCGCGCTGAACCTCGCACTGATCGCAATCGCCAGCCTGCTCTTCGCCGTGGAGTCGGCCCAATTCATTGGTCCGGTCGCACTGGCACGCGCCGAGCGCCAGAGCTTTCCGGCGGGCGCGATGTCCTACCTGCGGACCCACGCTCTGCCGCCTCACGTCTTCACGTCGTACGCCTGGGGAGGCTATGCCACATGGACGCTATCCGGCCGGTACCGCGACTTCATCGATGGACGCGCTAACGCCGTGTTCGACACGCGTATCCTGTACGACTATCTCGATGCGTACTCGGCAGCTCCTGGCTGGCGCGGCATCCTGCGCAAACGTAAAGTGCAGGTTGTGGTCGTTGAACCGCGAGCGCCCCTCGCCCAGGTGCTGACTCTCAGCACCTCGTGGCGGCGCGTCTACTCGGACCCGCAGGCAGTCGTGTTCGTCCTGCGGAGCGCCTCGGCGAGCGCCTGACCCTGGGCGTGCGCGGGCCGGGGCCCGTGTGGAGGCAGCGCAAGACGGGCGCAAACAAGGTCTCCATGGCCGTCCAGCGGACGGCGCGCTCATGCCAGGAGCCGACTCGGTCCGGCGGGACCAAAGTCCTGCTCGCGAAGGGCCGCGGGGCCCTATGCATCCGCAGCGGCCAATGGTTGAATGCCCCCAGGTAGCAACCACCAACACAGTGAGGGAGGAATGAGCACCTTGACCTACATCGTCGAAGCCCAGCTGAAACTCGCGGACTGGCTCCGGAGCTGCGTGTCGCGCCTCGAGCGTGAAGAGGGCCAGGACATGGTCGAATATGCGCTGCTCGCGGCGCTCATCTCGATCGTGGCCATCGCCATCATCATCCTCATCGGCCCGTACCTGAAGAACCTGTTCCAGGACGTCGTCAACGGTCTCGGTTCCGCGTAGTAGTCGTTTCAGTCAGACCGAGGGGGCGTCGACTTGCTCGACGTCCCCTCATTCAATGTTTGGGGCCGGCGGTACGAAATTTATGGAAGCGAAGCAGGACGACAGTGCACCGACCGGCTGGACACGGATGACAGACTCACAGAAGCGTGCTCGGCGACTGGACGCTCCGTCTCGTTAGGCCGACGCCCCAGTCAATCTTCTCTATCGAGGTACGACTAGATGCAGCAGCGACAGAACGGTAGGCAACTCATCTTGATCGGCGTCGGCGTGATCGTCGTCGTCCTTGTAGCCGGATTCTTGCTGACGAACCACGGCGGACAGAGTTCCAACGCATCGGCTTCCGGTGCCCTCCCGGTCGTGGTCGCAGTGCAGGATATCCCGCAAGGGACCGTGTTCAAGGCAGGTGACCCGATCTCGCAATACTTCACCGTCAAGCAGGCCCCGAAGACTCTGGTCCCCTTCGGCGCCTACCAGGCCGTCAAGCAGATTACCGACCTGACGCTCACGCCGGGCTGCGGTCCGGTTCGCGCCGCTGGTTGTCAGGGGCAGATCACCACGACCCAGACCATCTACCAGAACTCGCCGGTCGTCTCGGGCATGTTCACGCAGCTTGGTCAGTACCGGCAGGGAGTGAGCCCGTCATTTGCGCTGCCGTACGGGTACGTGGGTATCGCCGTGAACTTCGACCCGGTAAACAGCGTGTACGGCAGCGTCTTCCCGGGTGACGACGTGGACCTCATCGCCAGCTACCACGGCCAGAAGGTTGCGGGATTGAAGGCGCCGCCTCAAACCCAGTTCGTTCTCAACGATCTGCGGGTCATATCCGTGAACGGCCCACCCGTCGTGCCGGGCGGCACAACCAGTCCGAGCACCTCAAACAGCTCGAGCAACTCAAGTAGCTCTCCTGGCAGTACGTCGAATAACCAGGCCAATGGCGGTAGCCTCATCCTCCTGGTCCGCTTCCAGCAGGCGCTCGAGATCCAGCACCTGAAGGATTTCGGATGGCAGCTCAGCGTCGTTCTGCGCTCGCCCAAGGAGACCGACATACCGCACTTCCAGACCCAGCCGGTGACCGATCGTTGGTTCTTCGTCAAGGGCACGAACACGCTCAAGACCGACCCGGGCTATTGATCGGGACAGCGATGGAGGAAGAGGTATGGGACTCCTCGACCGCATAGGAACCGGCACGACCGGCCAGACCCTGCCCGGCACGCCGATGAACGTGCCCCGCGAGTCCGAGCCCGAGAACAATGGCGACCTCTCGATGATGATGCAGGAAGAGGCCGGGCCGAAGCAGGACCACACCGTTCGGCGCTTCCAGCTGGGACAGGACAAGAAACGCGACCCGTTTCGTCACATCCGCGAGCGGGTGCAGACGCACCTGCTTCGCGAGTCCAATCGATACCTCCGCCTCGATGACCGTGAGGCAGTGCAGGCCCAGATCGTCTCGATGCTGGACGAGGCGCTGGTGCAGGAAGGCATCCAGCCGGCCCGCGTCGACTACATGCGCATCCTCGACAGCATCTCCAACGAGGTGCTCGGTTTCGGACCGATCCAGCCGCTTCTCGACGACGAGACCTGCACTGAGGTCATGGTCAACGGCTTCGACCAGGTGTTCGTCGAGCGGTTCGGCAAGCTCTACCTCACCGAGGTGACGTTCGACGACGAAGAACACGTCATGCGCGTCATCGACAAGATCGTGGCGCCTCTCGGTCGACGGGTGGACGAAGCGTCACCGATGGTCGACGCGCGACTCCCGGATGGGTCGCGCGTCAACGCCATCATCCCGCCCCTTTCATTGGTTGGCCCCGTACTGACCATTCGGCGCTTCCCGAGACAGCCTCTGACGGTTGACGATCTCGTTCGCCTCGGGTCTCTGACCAAGGACATGGCGGACTTCCTCGCGGCGGCGGTGCAGGCGCGCCTGAACATCCTGGTTTCGGGCGGTACCGGCTCCGGGAAGACCACACTGCTCAACGTGCTGTCGTCGTTCATTCCAGAAACCGAACGCATTGTGACGATCGAAGATGCGGCCGAGCTTCAGCTCGTGCAGCGTCACGTCATCACTCTGGAGTCGCGGAGCGCGAACATCGACGGGCGGGGTGAGGTGGCGATTCGCGATCTCGTGCGCAACACGCTGCGCATGCGCCCCGATAGGATCATCGTCGGTGAGGTTCGTTCCGGTGAAGCTCTCGACATGCTTCAAGCCATGAACACCGGACACGACGGCTCTCTGACCACGGTCCACGCCAACAGTCCTCGGGAGTCACTCTCCCGGCTGGAGACCATGGTGCTCATGGCGGGCATGGACCTGCCGGTCCGGGCCATCCGGGATCAGATCGGAAAGGCGATCAACCTGATCGTGCAGCAGGAGCGCCTCAAAGACGGCACGCGCAAGATCGTCCATATCTCGGAAGTCCAGGGCCTCGAAGGAGACACGATCACCCTGGAGGATCTGTTCAAGTTCGATCAGACCGCGTTCGAGTCGGGCAAGGTGTACGGAACCTTCCGGGCAACCGGAGCGCGCCCCAAGTGTTACGACCAATTCCAGGCGGTCGGTGTGAACCTGCCGCTGAGCGTGTTCGGAAAGGTGCTGCTAAATGGGTAGGGGGCCGGCATGACATTCATCCTCTTTCTCGCCTTGCTGCTCGCCGCCGGCGGGAGCGGCTGGATCGTGATTCGCCGATCCGTCGGGGACCCCGGAGCCATAGGCGTCCGGCTCGGCCGGTACGGGCTGGCGGCAGGAGTAGCCCAGAGCGTCGGGGACGCCGTCGCGACGGTGGGACGGCAGCGCAGCCAGCAGAGCGCCGTCAGCCGTGTGATGGACCGCGCAGTCGAGGGGCGGGCCACCGGGCGGAAGATTGCGGCCCGGCTCGAGCAGGCCGACCTCAAGTGGACCCCCGGCGAATTCGTCGTGGCCACCATCGCGGTCATGTTCGTCGGCATGTTTATCGGATTGCTGATCAAGGGGACGCTGGGCCTTCTCGTCCTCGGGTTCCTCGGCGTGGTGGTTCCGTGGATGTACTTGAGCCGCCGCGCCTCGAAGCGACGCACCAAGTTTCTCGAGCAGCTGCCCGACATGGCCCAGATGATGGGCAACAGCATGCGGGCCGGCTTCAGCATCATCCAGTCGATGGAGCTGGTCGCGGCCGAGGGGCCACCCCCGATTCGCGAGGAGTTCGAGCGCGTGACGACCGAGGTCAAGCTCGGCCTCCCGCTGGAACAGGCTCTGGCGCACCTGGAGCAGCGCCTACCAAGCGAGGATCTTGCGCTGGCGATCACCGCGATCAACGTCCAGCGTCAGGTCGGCGGTAATCTCGCCGAGATCCTGATGGTCATCGCCCGGACGGTGCGGGAACGAGTGCGTTTCTCCCGCGACTTGCGGGCTCTCACCGCTCAGGCCCGGTACTCGTCCTGGATCATCACCGCGCTACCCGTCGCGGTTGCCATCGTGATCAACTTCCTGGATCGGCAGTACGAGTCGTACCTGTACAGGGACCCGGTGGGACACGTGATGGTCGGGGGTGCCGTGCTCATGATCGGCCTTGGGTACTTCTTCCTGAGCCGCATTGCAAACATCGAGGTCTAGGGGACAGCCATGACGTTCTTTATAGTGGTCGGCGTGCTCATCGGCGCGGGCCTGTCTCTCTACGGGGCCATGACGGTACGGCAGGCTGACGCCACGTTACTGGGCCGTCTCAACCGGCACAACCTGAAGCCCTCGCGCTCGCTCGTCGAGCTCGAGCTCCAGATGCCGCGCGTGGAGCGCATACTCAACCCGGTGAGAAGGCGCCTCGCCCGGTTCGTTCGCCAGTTCACTCCCGGTGGAACCATCGAGAAGATCCAGGAGCGCCTCGCCCAGGCAGGAAATCCACGCAATCTCACAGTTCAGGACTTCCTCGGGGCCAAGGGAATGGCAGCCGTGGCGCTCGCCGGACTTGCATTTCTCGCAATGACGTTCGTTCTCCATCCCAGCTTCACGAAGTTCGTACTCTTCCTGGCTGTGAGCGCGGTACTCGGGTTCTTTTTGCCCGATCTGTGGGTCAGGCAGCTGATCAAGCGCCGGCAGGCAGAGATCCAGCGCTACCTCGCCGACGCGATCGACATCCTGGCGATCAGCGTCGAGGCCGGACAGGGTTTCGACGGGGCGCTCTCCACCCTGTCGTCGCGTAAACAGAACGCGCTCACCTACGAGTTCGATCGTTTCCGGCTCGAAGTCCAGGCAGGGAAGTCCCGGCGAGAGGCGTTTCGCGACCTCGCCCTGCGCACCGGCGTCGAGGACCTGCTGCAGTTCGTAGCGGCGATGATCCAGGCCGACCAGCTTGGTATCGGCGTGTCGCAGGTGCTGAAATCGCAGTCCGACGAGCTGCGGGTGAAACGTCGCCAGCGTGCCGAGGAGAAGGCGCGGCAGGCGCCGATCAAGATGCTCT
>DATGJB010000113.1:0-16990 GCA_035295425.1 Chloroflexota bacterium
GAGATCGAGCCGGCCCTTCCTGAGCGTCCGCTGCTGATCAGCATCGCGGCGGGGCTGCCGATCGCCTTTTACGAGCGTACCCTCGGCAACCACCGACCTTTCGTGCGCGCAATGCCGACGTTTTTCGGTCAGATCAAGGCAGGCACCACCGGCCTCACTTTGAACCATGCTACAAGTGCGGAAGACCTGGCGCTCGCGTCAAGACTCTTTGGCACGATCAGCGAAAACGTCATCGTACTGCCCGAAAGCGAGATCGATGCCTTCACCACTTTCGGTTCAACGACCACGGCGACGGTGTATCTCCTGCTCGATGCGCTGATCACCGCTGGATCACTCGTCGGGCTGCGCCACCAGGCGTCGCATGCCCGGGCAATTGAGCAAGTAGTGGCAGCGGCACGGAACGTGGAGGCCACCGACAAGCTGCCCTCGCAGCTCATGGATGAGATCTGCACCCCTGGTGGCGTGACGGTGGAGGGAGTGAAGGTGCTGGAAGAACGAGCCACTCGAGCCGCGGTCATCGACGCAATTCTGGCCGCCACCCGCCGCGCCGCCGAACTTCGCGGATCGTCCGGTTAGCGCGCGCCTTTGCAGGCGACGTCCCCTGAGTCCCGGCAGCCCGTCGCCGGCGCGACGCGAAGTTGGGCCGCGCCCGCCGCAGCCGTGGCGTGTATCGCGGCCGGCGTGGGCGTTCGCCTCGCGCTGCTCGCGGACGGTCTTCCGAGATTCGACAGCGACGAAGGAACGATGGGCATCATGGCGCTGCATGTCGCCCATCATGGCGAATGGCCCGCCTTCTTTTACGGGCAGCCGTACATGGGCAGCCTCGAAGCCTACCTGGGCGCAATCGCATTTCGCATCTTCGGCGCATCTGACTTCTCTTTACGGGCAGGCCTCCTGCCGCTGTATGCGATGTTTGTGGTCGCCAGCTACTCACTGCTTCGGATCGCGTACGACCGGCGCGCTGCGCTTCTGGGCCTGCCTTTGCTGGTTTTCGGCTCGCAGGAGATTCTGAGCCGCGAGGACAAGGCGGTAGGAGGGTACCCAGAGCTGCTGTTGTTCGGCGCTTCCCTGCTTCTGGTCGCGGCCTGGCTCGCCCAGACGGCGGTACCGGCTCTACCAGACCGCCGCCGAGCCGGTGCTTTCGCTCTGTGGGGACTGCTGGCCGGGGCGGGCATCTGGAGTGATCCGCTCACCCTTCCATTCGTCGTCTCCTCCGGTTTGCTTCTGGCCATCTGCTGCGGGCGCGAGCTGACAAGGCGAAACGCGCTCCTTCTCGTGTCGGGCGCGCTGCTTGGCCTCTCTCCGGCAATACTGTACAACCTGGGATCCGGCGCGACGGTTCGGGCCCTCTGGCACATCGTCTCAGCCGGAGGCTCCGGCCATACCTCGCCATCGCCGGCCCCCTTCCTGGAGCGAATCGCTGGGGCATTTCTGGTGAGCATCCCTGTCGAAACCGGCGGCGACGCCCTCTGCCGGATCCCTCCACAGAACGCGTGGCCGATCACCGTTCATTCCAGCCGGCAGGTGCTGGTGTGTACCGGAGTCCACGGGGCGTGGAGCGTTTCGGGCACGGCACTCTGGGCACTTGCGGCGTGGACTGGGACCAGGTCGGTGACAAGGATACAACGGCGTTACGGTCGCGGTGAGATTCATGTCGGGTCCGCATCACTCTATCGGCGCCGCGCCCTGACCCAATTGGCCGTTCTAGCCCCGGCTGCTCTCACGCTCGGATTCTTCGTGCTGAGTCCGGCGTCGGCGCACGCGCCCTGGTACAACGTGCGGTACCTCACCGGACTATGGGTCACGGTTCCGGCCGTGCTCGGTCCTCTTGCCAGCCGGGCCCTGCCCCAGACGGGCGGGCGACTCACGGTATCCGGTGCGACATGCGTCCTACCCGGCGCACTGGTCCTGGCGACGCTCGTTCTCGGCACTGCAACCTACTTCGATGACCGGTACACGCCCTGGCTCAACCACCAGTTTGCGTCGGTTTCGACAACGCTTCTCAGGGCCGGGGATCGGCGCGTTTATGCCGACTACTGGATCTGTGACTGGCTCGCTTTCGAGACGAAGGAGGCGGTAATGTGCGCCGCATTGGGTCCGGGACTGCGACCGTCCCTTGACCGCTACGGCCCATACAGAGTAGCGGTGCGGTCCAGCCGATACCCCGCATACGTGTTCCTGGAGCAGTCCGTCGAGGCGGCGCAGCTACGAAGCCGATTGGGGCCACGCTCCCACCGGTTTCGGCGCATCTCGATCGCCCCGTACGTTCTGTACCTTCCGGCGCGTGCGAAGCAGTCCCGGCTGGCGGAAGGGCAATCGTAACGCCGTCAGCTCCGTAGCGTTCCCGCAAACGTCGACACCGAGTCCTCGCGGGGCCGGGATCGTGCACCGGTCGGCGCCTCTAGTGAGACCAGCGTGACGCCGAGAGCCGCCAGCGAGAGGAGCATCAATAGCGCGGCCAGACCTTCCCGGTCGCCGGCACCGAGCAGCGGATGCATCGTATCGGTCCACCAGAAGGCAAAGCTGTTGATCGGATAGTTCTCCGCCGGGTTCGAGACGTATGGATCCGGGCGGGCGGTGTACCGGTAGCTGGTGTCGCCCAGCGTGAGGCGAGCAACTTGAGACACGTTGTCCAGCTGGATCAGGATAGGAGACTGGCTCAGGTTCCAGTAGTAGTGGTAGTGCTGCGCGCCCCAGTGAAACGGCTGGCCGCTCCAGGTAGCAGGATTGACCCTGGACTCCGCCTGCACCTCGAGTCGATACCAGAACCTCCACTGCGTTACCGAAAGAGCCGCGATATTGAGGATGACGCCGGATGCAACGCAGGCAACGAACAAGAGCCGGATCGGGACCCGAACGCGTCCCCAACTGCGCAGCACTTCACCCAGCGGCAGCACGAGATACGGCACGGCGACGAAGAGATAGCGCGGTCCCCAGGAGGGATCACCGTGCCAGTATTTGATTGCGGAGTAGAAGAGTACCGGTACGAGCACCATGATGCCGCACAGGCTGGCAAGCTGCGGGCAACGCCGGAAGAACGGCGCAGCCGCCCACGGCGAAACCAGGATCAGGGGAAGGTACCAGAGGAGCCCTTTCCCAGGGCTAACGGTCAGCCCGGCCAGATCCTGTAGATACGGACCGCCAAAAGTTTGCTCGTGCAGCCCGGTGAGGAACGGAGAGCCAAAGCGTGCCCAGTCCCATATTCCGAGCAGGACGGCAAACGGCAGCAACGCTACCGCATAGCCAGCCATGTCCATGCCCGCCGACCGCACTGAACCGGCCCGCAATCGCATGAAAGTGAGGTATAGAGCGATCGCGGGCACGAAGATGACCGCATCATACCGGGTGCAGGCCGCGAGCCCGAGTGCGCCACCGGCAAGGAGCAGCCACCTCCGGCCGGACATTCCGCCTTTCACGAACATCCACGCCGCGAGCGCTGCCACCAGGACGAACAGGTCGACCGGCGTCTGCTCCAGTGCGCTTTGCGCGTCGGGCCACACGACGCTGGCAAGGCCCAGGACCAAGGTAAGGGTGGCAGCTACCCGGCGCGAGTAGCCGGCGGCGAGCGAGAAGGCAAAGAACGCAACGGCGAGGCCCGCACCGAGAAAGAGATCCAGCGAGCGAGCGGCGTAAAGCGTCGTGATGTCGTACGGCTGATTGAGGTGGTGCGCGATCGCCTTGCCGGCAATGTAGAGCGGGATCATCATGACGGTCTGGCCGGGCGCATAGAAGGCGTAGAGGTGGCCACCCCGCCCGACGGCTACCCTGGTGTCCAGCCAGCGCGGGTGATCTATCCAGAGGCGAGCGTGATCGACGATGGCCTGGGTGGTTTGAAACCTCAGATCAGTGTCGCCGTTGTGATTGAGGTCACTGGAGCCAGTGAGCAGATAGACGGCAAGGAAGAACACGCCGAGGGCCACGGGCGTGGCCGTAGCCGACCGCAGCCGCGAGATCATCGCGCCCGGGCAACCACCTGTAGCCAGTTGCGGGGAAGCGTTTCGATCTTCAACTCGTCGTACGCCTGGGCGACGGATCGCTGCAGAATGGGAATCGCCACGTCGACGGGCACGCCAGGCAGAGCGCCGGTGGCGAACTCGGAATAGTGGCTTATATCCTGCCAGCTCTCACAGGTCATCCGCGCTTCCTCAGTCCGCATATCGACAACGTCAAACCCGTTGTCCTGGAGAAGAGCGCGGTACTCCTCGGGTGTGAGCCACCGCATCGCCTCGACCTTCGATCGATCGGGTTTGAGACCTTCTTCCTGCTTGAGAAGCTGCAGCGCCCGCAGCATCCAGAGCTTGTAGAACCGCTCGGTTCCCGGCGCGTAACAGCCCTCGTAGAACGAGGTATTGAAGCCCAGCACACCCTGCTTGTTCAGGGAACGACGCGCTTCCCGCATGACGCGCTCTTTGTCCGGAAGCAAGTGAATAGCGTTGCAGAAGACGATGACGTCCACGCTGCCGACTACATTGGAGAACGCCTGCGCCGTGCCGCGAACAAAGCGCGCCGCACTGCCGACAAGGCGCCTGGCCTTCTCGAGAGCAGATTCGGACGGATCCACCGCAATCACTTCAACCGGCTCACGTAGCCGACGCACGCGGTCGACGAGGACCTGAGTGACGGCGCCGGTGCCGCAGGCAAGGTCGACCGCCCGGTGAACGGGAGACTGAGCAAGACGCTCACGCACCTGCAGCGTCAGGTCGACCAGGTGTTCGTTAACAGTGCGATAGAAATCGTGCTGGGCAAATGCCTCGAACGTGTAGTCTACCGCCTCATCGGCCATTTGCCTCCCTCCGCACACCGCACAGCGTTGCACTAGAATACCAGAGCCATGGTCCTGAGCGGTTCGCAGGGTGTCCGCCCGGCCCTTGTCACGGGCGCATCCCGCGGAATCGGGAGGGTGATTGCGGCAGCGCTGGCGCGGGCCGGCTTCGCCGTGGCCGTGAACTATCGCGCCTCTGAGCTCGAAGCGCAACGCCTGGTCGAGAGTGTCGAAGCGTCCGGCGGCACGGCTATCGCCATTCAGGCGGACATCAGCGATCCGGCACAGGCTATCGAGCTCCTGTGCGCGGCCGAGGAGGCGCTGGGACCCCTGCACGTCGTCGTGAGCAATGCAGGAGCCACCCGGGATCGCCTGCTGGTGCAGATGACGGGCGACGACTGGGATGCCATGTGGAGCACGAACCTCGCCGGCGCCAGAGCTTTGATGCGACGAGCCGCGGCCGGAATGTGCCAGCGAGGCGGAGGGCGCATCGTAAGTGTTGGTTCGGTCGTGGGCAGTGCCGGGAATGCCGGGCAGGCAAACTACGCGGCCGCGAAGGCAGCTCTGTTGGGACTCACGCGGGAGCTGGCGGTCAGCGTTGCCGGATGCGGCGTTACGGTGAACTGCGTTGTTCCAGGCTATATCGTGACCGATGCCACGGCCCACCTCACGAAGGAGCAGCGTGATCAGTGGCTTGGTCTGATCCCGATGCGTCGGTATGCGACTCCGGACGAGGTGGCGAGCCTGGTCGTCTTCCTGGCAGGTGACGGCGCCGCGTACATCACGGGCCAGTGCATCGCGGTCGACGGTGGCCTGCTTGCTCTGCGCGGCGCAGGAGTAGCTTCCTGACGCCCGGCGCGCGGGCCACGATCGCCCCCGCTACGGGAAGGGCGGTCCACGCCGGGCGTGCCGATCGGGCATCACGGCGCGAGCTCGCGTTGCTCGCCGGATACTTTGCTCTCCTGATCGCCGCGCTCGACCTCGCGAACGTGCGCGCCGGGGTGGAGATCATGACCGTAGCGGTGATTGCCGCGGCGGTCGTCATCACGCGAAAGCCGGCGGAGTTCGTGCGGGACTGGTGGTTCTTGCTGCTGGGCCTTGTCATGTGGAACTTGAGCGGTCCGGTGGCGGCACACTCGCCGTTTCCCGCCCACCTCGATTTCATGTGGCGCATCGATCGTATCCTGTTCGCCGGTCACGACCCGGTCTACATCCTGCAGCACAGCCTGTTACACCCGGGTCACGTTGGGCCGCTCGACGTGGCGACCGCCGTTGCCTACAACATGCATCTGCCCGAGCCGTACCTTGCGGGCTACTTCTTGTGGCGGCTCGATCGCACAATCTACCTCCAGTTCGCCGCATGCGTACTCGTCCTGCTCGTCTCCGGCTTCGTGACGTTCATTCTGTTTCCGGCGATCCCACCGTGGCTGGCGGCGCTGCGCTACGGCAAAGTGGTCGGCGTCGTGAATCAGTTTGGTCCGGTCCTGCGCGCGCATCCGCTGCCCTTCCACGGAACCCCCATCTTCTACGTGTTCAAGCTTTCAGGCGACCCGATTGCTGCCTTCCCGTCGGAGCATGCCGCCTTCCCGTTGCTCGAGCTCCTGGCCTTCCGATTGTGCGCGCCGCGCTGGGTGGCCGCAATCCTGGCGTGCTGGGTTGCCTGGGTGCTCTTCACCGTGGTGTACCTGGGTGAGCACTGGGTAACAGATGCCATCGCCGGGTACGTGTATGCCGTGGCGATTTTCGCGGCAGTTCGATGGTTGTGCCGGCCGTCAGACGTGCGGCTCGGTACGGCGGTCGGTTAGCGCCCTACCGCCTGGCGGCTTACGAGTGCCGCGTTTCGCCGCGTCGCGCGAACTTCCAGGACCACAAAGGTCGTTCCGGTCACGAGCGCGAGGAGGACGAAGGCGACCAGTTTCGCCACCTTGAAGAGCAGCAAGTCCATCCCGGCGAGGGCCAGGCACAGGAAGTACAGCAAGAGGACAGTTGTGGTGTGGCTCAGGCCGAGCTCCAGCATTCGGTGGTACACATGCTGTTTGTCGCCGGTGAGGAAGCTTCGGCCGCGCATCCGGCGGCGGACAATCGCCCACGCAACGTCAAGGATAGGAATGACCAGGACCAGAAGTGCCGTGCCAAGCTTGGCCGGCCCAACGATAGAGAGTGCGCCCAGGGAGAAGCCGAGGAACATGCTTCCGGAGTCGCCCAGGAAGATGCGAGCCGGATGCCAGTTAAACACGAGAAACGCCAGGAGGGCACCGGCTAGCGAAACCGGGAGGATCACCTGCTCCAGATGCGTCGTGGACGTGATGTAGAAGCGTTGAGGCTCGGAGGCCCAGACCGCCAGTACCAGCGTCGTGAGAGCGGCGACGCCGGCGGCGAGCCCATCCATTCCGTCGAGGAAATTCATCGTGTTCATCATGCCCACGATCCAGAAGACGGTGATGGGAAGCCCAAGCCAAACCGGCACTGCCCATCCCGGCGAAGTCAGCGCGGAGACTGGATCGCTGATATTGGCGACCACGCCTACCCCCGCCATGATCCCGACCAGCGCCGCCGCGACCTGGCCGGCAAGATGCACGAGGGGACGGAGGGTGAGAACCTCGTCGAGGATTCCAATAGCGACGGCCACGAACCCGCCGGCGAGTATGCCAACTACCGGCGCGCTGAGCGGCAGAAGGACCAGGGACGCGATCGCAAATGTCAGATAAACCGCGACACCGCCGAGTAACGGCGTGGACACCCGATGGATCTTGTCCCCCACGGGGTGGTCGACTACGTTCCAGCGCACCGCAAAACTTCGGGCGACCGGAGTGAGTAGCACCCCAAGCGCGAAGGCACCCAGCAAGGGAATGACCCAGACAGCCGGTGAGCTGGCGGCCAGGTGGACCAGTTTCCCCTCCTCGCTCAGGCGGTGAGTGCCGAGAGCGGCTCGCGACCGGACACCGACGGGCGGCTGTCTTCCGGGTATCGCCGCCCGACCTCGTGGTAGCGTACCCCGGCGGGAAGGTCGGCGTCGCGCCACGTCCCAAAATTATCCACGATGACGGCGCCGGGCCGAATGACGCGGGAGACATCGGCCTGGCGATAGGCGGTATGCGGTGTCACCAGCACGATGCCGTCACAGTCGTGCAGGTCCTCCGGAAAATCGAGGGTCGCGACGCCGCAAATGTCGTCGATGTCCTCGGCCGAGTAGTACGGGTCGTGAACGCGTAAGCGGGGCGTGTCCTTAAGACACTCGAGTGCGTCCAGCGCCGGCGATAACTTGTGCATCTTGGCGTCCGCCGTATAGGCGAGGCCCAGGATTACGATCGAACGGCAGTCATGTAGCAGATCGCGCAGGCGTTCCTGGTACAGCCGGGCGAAGTATCGGGCATTGAATTCGACTGCATCGCGAACTGGCCGGAGGTACGGGTTGTCGGGCCCGCCCTCAGCAAGCGCGTACCGAGGAGCGAGAGGAATGCAGTGGCCTCCGACTCCCAGCGAAGGATGATAGAGGGGAATGTTCCACTTCGTGCTCGCCAGCGCCAGCACATGCGTCATGTCGTATTGCGGGTATGCCAGGGCAAGTGAGTTGGCCAGGACCAGGCCCTGAAAGCGAAGGAGATTCTCGATCACCTTGGTGAATGCGGCATGATACGCATCGCTCGCCGGAACGATTTCTCGGCAGACGAGGCCATAGAAAGCCGTAATGATCTTCGTGGCGTGGGGCGTGACGCCGCCGACTATCCGCGGGAGATTCTCGAGGCTGTGCTCGGTGCCCGAGAACCAGTCCCGGCGGGGGGCGGCGCCGACGTGCACGTCGACTCCCGGCCGCAGGCCCGCCGCCTGGAGCTGCGAGAGAACAACAGTATCAAGCCAGGTCGGCTGAATGGTGCTCTCGATAATCACCACCGGAGTCAGGCCGCGGTGGCCCGCGCGGACCACTTCCGCGATCAGGGGCATGACGTCTTCGAGAGAGGCGGAGCTGGGCTCCGCGCCTCGCTCTGTAGGCACGCACACCAGGTGCACTGCAATCTTCTGGTCAATGAGCTCCCGCCAATCGGTCGTGGCCCGCACGTTCTCCACTTCCGCGCGCAACCGTCCGCTTGGCACGACGTCGGTTGAGAGGAACTGACCGCGCTGGATCTCGTCGACGCGCGACTGCGCGATATCGTAGCCCACGCACCGAACTCCCTGGCGGCTGAAGTAGTACATCGCGCTGGCGCCGATATGGCCGCACCCCCACACGCCAACTGCCGCATCCTGCCGTCGCAGGGCATCGACCGTCGCCGCCGCATCCGCGATCACGTCGTCCTCCGTTCGGTCCTTGCCGACCGGGGAGTCGTGCGGAGCACCAGCCAGACGAACCGAGGCAGAGCCAGCATCCGACGCCAGCGCCACGGCTGGCGGATCAGACGCCACATCCACTCCAGCCCGTTGCGTTGCATCCACAAGGGCGCTCGGCGTGCTGTTCCCGCCAGATAGTCAAAGCTTCCCCCTACTCCAATTGCGCAGCCAACCCTGGTTGCCCCGAGGTTTCGAGCAATCCAGAGATCTTGTTCCGGTGCACCGAATGCGACAAACAAAATGTCGGCGCGAGACCGACATATCAAGTCTACAATGGCCTCCTCGTCCCGCCTCGCCGGGCTCCCGGCAAAGGCTCCTGCTACCAGGAGACCGGGATAAGCGGTTTCGAGCTTGCGCGCCGCGGCATCCGCGACACCCTCTGCCCCGCCGAGCAAGAAGATTCGGAATCCCCGGTCGGCGGCGAGGCGCGACACGCTCCAGATCAGATCCGACCCCCCAACCCGTTCGGTGAGGTGGATGCCTCGACGCCCCAAAGCCCATAGAACGCCGGCGCCATCAGGGGTGGCCAGATCGGCGCCTCGAAGCACGGCTGCAAAAGCGGCGTCGGACTGCGCGCGCACAACGAACTCCGCGTTCACCGTCACGACCTGAGCGGGTGCGCGATCGTGCACCCGTTGCGCAATGAAGTCGTGCGTCTCATCCACAGTCACCGGATTGACTGGTACGCCGGACAGAAGAATTCGCTCACGCGACAACAGGCTGACCTCCGAGTACCTCCAGGGCGGTATCCGCCACCATGCGCGGACTGACTGCCGTGAGACACTCACGCGTGCCGCATCCGGCAGGTTTACCGCGCTCAAAGTCGCGGTAGAAACAGGGCCGGCATGGCAAGTCGACGGCGACCACCCGCGCCCCGGTCGGGCGCCAGGCACGGTCGTTCGACGGACCGAACACCGCGACAACTCTAGTACCCACCGCCGCCGCCACGTGAGCGACTCCGCCATCGTTGGCCAGCAGCAGGTCGCAGCGCTGAAGCACGGCACCTAGCTGCGGTAACGTGGTTCGGCCCACGAGGTCGACGGCGGAGGGCAACCGATCCAGCACCACCCGCGCTTCGGACCTGTCTTCGTCCGTACCCACTACCACGAACGTGGCCCTCCGGTGCTCGGAAATCAACGACGCCGCCTGAGCGAAACGTTCCGCGGGCCAGCGCCGACCCGGCCCATACCACCCCGTGCCGGGATGAATGGCTATCACGGGCAGGTCTCGCCCCGCAGGTGTCAGGAGTACCGAAGCAGCGGCCCGGTCTTCAGATGTCAGTGGAAAGTCGAGTCGGAGGTCGGACCTGGCGTCCAGTAGTGCCGCGACATCCATCCAATATTCCGACTCATGCCGATCTCCGAACCCGCGATCCGGTACTGCCTGTGTGAGGAACCACCCTCGTCCGTTGTCCACTCCGACCCGGTGGGCCGCCCCGGTCGAAAGGGTGAGCACGGCGAACTTGAGGGAGCCCCACCGAGTCACCAGATGGTGGAAGACGACTGCAGTGTCTATCCCGCGTCGTCGCAAGGTGCGCAAAAGATTCGACGCTCTGGCAATGCCGGCCGGGCGGAGCAGCGACGATAGCCGATCGAATGCGTGCTTGTCGGTTGCGAGCAGCTCGTCCACCAGACCGAGCCGCGTCACGAGCCGGCCCGGATTCTCCTTCGCCAGGAGGAGGAGGTGCGCGGCGGGATAACGGTGGCGAATCGACCGGATCGCGGGTATGGTAAGCACCATGTCCCCGACATCGCCGAACTGCACGAGCAGAATGACACGCCCCACATTGCCCTCCGAAACGCCACCAGAGTATAGGTGACGCCGGAACTCAGCCTTCGGGGCTCATCGGTCCAGGCTCTATTGGGCGATCTTTATCTCTCCGAGAATACGGGCCAGCGCCTGCACCGCCAGGCCTTCGATCTCGCTGTCCAGTCCGCGCGGGCGGGGAACGATGCGGTGCTGGCCGGTGCGCACTTCCTCCAGCACCAGCTGGGTCCGGCCGTTGCCGTTCACCTCCCGAACCACGCGCAAGAGGCCGCGCCGCACGCAGATCATCGTCCAGACGTAGTGGAACAGCTCCTTCGAGCCATCCTGGTCGTCCTCAACCGACTCGACGAGACTTGCGATCCGCCGCTTCACCTCGGCCTCGCGTTGATTCAACGCCTTGGGCTCCCTTTCGGCATGAGGAGATAGGCGAAGCCGAGCGCCATGAACGACAGTGTCCAGATAGTCAACGTACCCTCCGCGATGCTCGAATCCGGACAACTATACGAGCGTGGCGGACCACGTGGGAGCAGGTCGCGGCGGGCGCAAAGAGCGCGAATACTTATGTCGAGATTGTGTAACGAGCAGGGCGCGCGGTCGCCATGGTGCCGCGCCGGTTTGCCGAGCCCACCCCGGATGAACCGCAATTCACGTCTTTATCCGCGAAGGTGTCCACAATGGGGCCAAATCACGTGGGTGGCAATCCCTTACCGGAACTCGTCGCCGTGATCCTCGAAATATGTGGCATTCAAGAGGGTGAACCGGTCGTACTTCTCGGGGACCTCTTCCTCGGGATAGATCGCGTCCACCGGGCACTCCGGCACACAGACCCCGCAGTCGATGCACTCGTCGGGGTCGATGAAGTACATATCGTCTCCCGGAAGAGTGTGGATGCACTCCACCGGGCAGACATCGGCGCAGGAGCCATCCTTCACTCCCACGCACGGTTCAGTGATCACGTATGTCATGCGGCGTTCTCCCCTCTCGTATGCGGATGCGGGCGCACCACTTTCCGTTCAACTATACGTCACGAACAGACATGAATTGGTGGGGCCACGGGGCTCTGATACTATCGACTCGCATCCCTCGAAAGGCTCATCCACGTGCTTCGTTTCCGGGCGCTGGCGAGCGGAAGCTCGGGTAACGCGTACCTCCTCCGTACCGACAAGGTCTCACTGCTGTTCGACGCCGGCCTGCGATGGTCTACTCTCCGGCGCTTTCTACTCGCCGAGGGAATCGCACCGGATGGCGTATCGGGCGTGCTCATCAGCCACGAGCACCGCGACCACTGCGGGTGCGTCCGCGACATCGCCGAGCAGCACGGAACGACCGTGTGGGCGAATCCCGGCGTGCTGAGGGCCGCCGGGCTTGCGTCCCTCAACTCGGCGCGCGTCATGGAGACGGGAACAACCACGATCTTCGGAGACGTCGCCGTGACCACGTTTCCGGTGGAGCACGATGCCGTCGATCCGGTCGGCTTTCTCATTCACGTGGCCGGCAAATCGATCGCGATCGCCACCGATCTCGGCAGGCCGTCCGGTCCGGTGGCGCGTGCGGTCGCTGAGGCGGACCTGGTCGTGCTCGAGTCCAACCATGACGCCGAAATGCTTCACCAGGGCCGCTACCCTTATCACCTCCGCAGACGGGTAGCCGGACCGACCGGCCATCTGTCCAATGCGCAGGCGGCGTCCATTCTGGCCGAGAACATCCGGCCGCGAAGGGGAGTGGAAGTGTGGCTGGCTCACCTCAGCAAGGAAAACAATCGCCCCTTCCTGGCGATCCAGACCACCCGGACGGATCTGAAGCGAGCCGGGAAGTCGGAAGTACGTGTCGACGTCGCGCTGCGGGACCGGCCGTCACTGGTCTGGAACGGCTCAACTCGCCCGATGCAGCTGAGCCTCTTCCCGGGTGAGGCTCCGTGATGCATCAACGGGTTGCGGCGCGTACCCGAGGATTCACCGAGTCGGTGATTCGAGAGATGACCAGGCTCGTCCTGCTGCATCACCCAACAGACGGCGTCAATCTCGCCCAGGGCTTCCCGGACTTCGCTGCACCCGAGGAGCTCAAGGAGGCAGCTCAAGCGGCGATCCGAGCCGACGTCAACCAGTACGCGATCACGTGGGGTGCGAAGTCCTTCCGCGATGGCATCTCGGCGAAATCAAGGCGGTTCCTGGGGATCGATGTCGATCCGGAGACCGAGATTACCGTGACGTGCGGCGCGACCGAGGCGATGATTGCAACGATGCTGGCGCTCCTCGATCCCGGCGACGAAGTTGTGATCTTCGAGCCCTTCTACGAGAATTACGGACCTGACTGCATCCTCTCCGCCGCCGTCCCACGATTCGTTCCCCTGCGCCCGCCTGATTGGTCCTTCGATCCCGCCCAGTTGGCGGCAGCGTTCGGCGAGAAGACACGCGCGATCGTGATCAATACACCCAATAATCCAACCGGCAAAGTCTTCAGTCGTGACGAGCTGACGCTTATCGGAGCGCTGTGCAGCCAGCATGACTGCCTCATCATTACCGACGAGATCTACGAGCACATGACGTACGACGGGTGGACGCACGTATCGCCTATTTCACTGCCGGGCCTACGGGAGCGGACGGTTGTCATCAACGCCCTGTCGAAGACTTTCAGTGTTACCGGTTGGCGCGTCGGTTACGTAATCGCCCCGCCCGATCTGACCGGCGCCATTCGAAAAGTGCACGACTTCCTGACCGTCGGAGCCGCCGCACCGCTTCAGGAGGCCGGGGCGGTAGCGATGCAGATGCCGGACGGCTATTACGTGCAGCTTCGCAGCGAGTACGAAGAACGTCGAGATCTGCTGGTGGCGATCCTCGACCAGGTAGGCTTACGACCATTCGTGCCGCACGGCGCCTACTACGCCATGTGCGATATCAGCGGTTTCGGATTCTCCGACGACGTGGCTTTCGCTCGGCATCTCGTGGAGGAGCTGGGGGTTGCGGTCGTCCCGGGTAGCAGTTTCTACCGAGAGGCGGGAATGGGCTCTCAACTCGTTCGGTTCGCCTTTCCGAAGCGTCTCGAGACGCTGCGGCGGGCCGGCGAGCTGCTGAGCGCTCTCCGGCCGTCCGCGCGAACGCGGTCGTCGCCGTCAGCCGCCGGCGGCGGCTAGTCTCCGCTGCAGTGCATCAACCGGGCCGCTGAGCGTGGAGGCGGCCGAGTGTTGAGCATCCACGGCATTGCCTGGCGGATCAACCATAGCGTCGGCCAGCACAACTCCCTCAGATCGCGATTGATCGAGCCCCATGAGCGCCGCCACGGTCGGGGCGACGTCAACCAGCCGAGCCGGGAAATCCGACGAGCCACCGGCGTACACGCCGTGGCCGGAGATGATCAGCGGAATCCGCTGGGTATCCCACTGCAGGCCCCCTGCGCACCCCGCCGGTGCGAACTGACTTCCTGAATTCTCGGCGCCGGTGTGCGGCGCATACAGCGCGACGACGTCGGCGGAGGCGGCTGACGCCAGCGTGCCGAGCAGGAAGGAGGCGCCGGACGGAAAACTGGCGGGTAGCTCGGGACTCAGGTAACTGTTGGTGTACGTCCAACCCGCACCCTGTCGCGACTTGTAATAGATGGCATCGACCGAGGGTATGTTTGCGGCTTCGATGGCCTGAGCGACCGGCTGCGATTGGAGGGGATCCTGCAACCCCACGAAGGCCGAACCGTCGGCGGTCAGGTATACCTCCTGACCGCCGGCGGCCTGGACGGCATTGTTCAGCGCCGCACGCGAGACCGTATAAGTCAGGGGAGACACGGTCTCACCCGAGGTAACGACGAACGCTGACTGGCCGTAGAAGCCGTCGCGGCGCGTCTCTCGTACGACTCCCCCGATGGCCGAGTCGATGCCGCGCATGAGTCTGCTCAATACCCGGCGACCTTGCGTGCCGCTCAAATACGGCTTGAGCATCCGCACTTCGGGAAATTCGATGAAAGTGAGCGACGGTCGGATCGCCCGAATCGCAGCGACGCTGTAGCGCCCGATCCAGGCATCCTCCTGACCGGCCTGCCAGCCTTCCACGGACGGTCCCAGAGTCGGTCCGGTCGCGACCGGAGCCGACCAGCTCACATCCAGCAATGCTCCGGGCGGGTGAGAGTGCCCCACCACGGCGGCCGGGCTCCAGCGCTTTCCGTCTCGGGCCGGACAGAGTATGTAGTTGGCCCTCCAGGTGGCCGCCGCCGCTACCTGGCAGTCGGCTCCGCCTACGGCCAGCACCGTCGCGCCCGAGAAGCGCGCTCTCACCTCTCCCGCGAGCGACGGGAGCGCCCGCGGCTGCATCAGCGCGTCTAGACTACCGCTGAGGATTGATCCCGGCGAGAGCGTACCGGAAGGTTGACCCGTCTGGGCATCGGTCCACACCGGTCCCACCACCCCGGTGGCCCGGGGATACTCTCCAGTGCCGATGGTCGCCGCGGAGGAAGCGGCGACTGCCTCAGCCTGACCGATCCAGGCGTCGTTATAGGTGACGCCGGATCGAATGAGCGCCCGGAGATTGGGAAGACCGGGAGCTGTCACGTCGGATTCTGACGCTCCGTCGATCAGGAACACCACGGCGTGAGTTGCGCGCCCGGCAGTCGCCACCGACAGCGCCGGAGGCGTGTGATGGAGGCGAATGGCGACGAATACGGCCACGACTCCCGCGGCAGCGAGAGTCGCGGCGAAAATTCGCAACCCTCCACGCTCTGTCCGCGCCGGAGCCGTGGATGCATCTAGTCCGCCAACCGGGGAGCGGAGGGGTGGCGAGCTCTGAGTCACCCGCTGTCTCTCTCCGCGCCCCGACATGAGCGCCGGGACGACATGCTGAAAGCGTACACTATCGGTGGTACGGCGGCCCCGGAGACGAGGCTCTGCCCGTGGCCCGGTGTGGGCGAATGTTGAGCCGGCGTTGTCAACGCTCTCCGCCGACATCGCTATAATGTACGGATTATTTTGCGTGCGGCGGTGAGACGCCTGAGGAGTTGAGATGACGACGACCTTCATGCAGTCTCCGCAACTGTTCTTCACCTCGGAGTCGGTTACGGAGGGGCATCCGGACAAGATCTGCGACCAGATCTCTGACGCGGTTCTCGATGCAATCCTTGAGCAGGATCCATACGCCCGAGTGGCGTGCGAGACCTCGGCTGCGACTGGGTTCGTCCTCATCTTTGGCGAGGTGACCACGACGGCGGACATCAACCCGGAGGCGATCGCTCGAGCCACGGTGGCCCGCATCGGCTACGATCGCGCCGAGCTCGAGTTCGACGCGAACACAATCGACGTGAACGTCATGCTGCATACACAGTCGCCGGACATCAAGCGAGGAGTCGACAGCGCACTCGAGTCGCGCCTCTCAGAGACTGAGATCAGCGAGATCGGCGCCGGAGACCAGGGAATGATGATAGGCTTCGCCTGCCACGAAACGGCGGAACTCATGCCCCTACCCATTGCGCTCGCGCATGGGCTCGCCCGCCGACTGTCCGTGGTTCGCAAGTCCGGAGTACTGCCGTACCTCCGGCCAGACGGAAAGGCACAGGTCACCATCGAGTACCGGTTCGGAAAGCCGGTTCGCGTCGACGCAGTTCTCATCTCCGCTCAGCACGACGAAAACGTCTCGCGCGAGCAGATCGAGGCTGACCTCTACGAGCACGTGGTGCGCCACGTCGTTCCTCCCGATCTACTCGACCAGCACTCGAGGTTCTATGTCAATCCAACGGGCCGGTTCGTCATCGGAGGGCCGCACGGCGATGCCGGCCTTACCGGGCGCAAGATCATCGTCGACACCTACGGCGGCATGGCTCGCCACGGCGGCGGCGCGTTTTCGGGGAAGGACCCGACAAAGGTGGACCGCTCGGCGGCCTACTACGCTCGCTACGCCGCCAAGAACCTCGTCGCGGCAGGGCTCGCCGACCGGCTCGAGATTCAGGTTTCATATGCTATCGGAAAGGCCGAGCCGCTCTCGATCATGATCGAGACGTTCGGGACTGGCAGAATCCCGGATGGCGAGATCCTGGATCTCGTTCACGAGTACTTCGATTTCAGGCCGGCGGCCATCATCCAGAACCTGGGACTGCGGCGTCCCATCTACGAGCCCACGGCTTCATATGGGCATTTCGGCCGCGGCGATATCGAGGCGCCCTGGG
>DATGJB010000114.1:0-37729 GCA_035295425.1 Chloroflexota bacterium
CCCCCAAGATCATCTCGGGTGACAATCCCCAGACCGTGGCAGCCCTCGCGACGCAGGCGGGACTGGGCCCTGACCTTCAGGCCATCTCCGGACCGGAGCTGGCGGAGATGGCTACGCCTCAGCGCGCGACCGCGGTCGAAACCACAACGATCTTCGGCCGGATTACCCCTGATCAGAAGGAGGAGCTGGTCGGACTTCTCGAGCGGAACGGACACTACGTGGCTATGATCGGGGACGGTGTTAACGATGTCCTTTCACTCAAGCGCGCCAATCTCGGGATCGCGATGCAGAGCGGCTCGGAAGCTACGCGGGCCGTCGCCGATATTGTGCTGCTTTGCGACTCGTTCGCCGCGCTCCCGATTGCGGTAGAGGAGGGGCAGAGGATTCGCAATGGCCTGCGAAACATACTGAAGTTGTTTCTCTCCCGGGTGCTTTCCGTCGCCCTCCTGCTTATGGCGGTGATGATCCTGGGTGGCTTTCCGTTCGATCCCAAACATATCTCAATCCTCACAACGCTGACCGTCGGCATCCCGTCGATCGCGCTTGCCACCTGGGCGCAGCCGGGTCGCTCACCGCGTGGCAGCGTCACGCCGGCACTTATGCATTTCGTGCTCCCGGCAGCGCTGACTCTGTCAATTGCCGGAATCGCCGTCTATGTGTTCGTCGCACTCACGGCACGGGAGAACGTGGCCAGCATCGCGCAAACCGCGTTGACGGTGATGGCGGTGCCGTGTGGCCTGGTACTTCTTCCCTTTGTGTCACCTCCCACGCGATGGTGGGAAGGAGTGAGTGCCTTCACCGGGGACTGGCGACCCACGTACCTGGCCATCGGCCTATTTTTCAGCTTCGTCGGTGTGCTCGCTCTGCCGCCCCTTCGGTCCTTCTTCGGACTGGTCCCGCTCGACATGAAGTCATATCTCGCCATCGCCGCCATCGTGCTGGTCTGGACGTTGGTCCTCCGCCTCACCTGGCGTGCCCGGCTCCTTGAACGGTTCCTCGGCGTGGATCAGCTGTCCTCTCCTGCCGGGTGACGGCCGGGACCGCATCGAGCGGTCTCTCGCGGCTGTCATTCAGGCTGCCATGCTGGTCACTGCCCTGATCGGCCGGCTCGCTGGGGTGGCGGGAGGATCAAGGTGTGATCTGCCCGGAGCATAGCGACGGCGCGGCACGGCGGGAGGGCTCGGTGCCGCTTCACAGGACCGGCACATCGGGTGATAACCCTAGTTCTGCAGTCAGGGTGATCCCCGATGTACCCGCACGAAGCGCACGCCTAGAGTGAAGTTGGAGGGCGAAGAAGGGGCCCCACATTGGCCGGACGCGGTCCTCACTCAATCCACGCAGGAGGCGCACCGATGGTACGAACCGAGGATTCCGTGGGCCGCGTTTCCGGGAAGGAGCTGTCCTTCGCCCTGCACCACGGTTCCTGGATGCGAGTCCTCCTGAAGGTGCTTCCCGGGAAACTCGAAAGCTCCGGCCTCGTGGTGAGCGACGCAGAGGTGGTCGTGCGGATTCGTCCCGGTGGCAAGGTGCGCATTCCGCGACAGGCAATCACCAGGGTCTGGCGCACCGAGGCAGGCGATCAGGGCCTCGTGTTCTGGCTCCCTCCCCTGTTCATCGCGCATAGCAACTTCCGGGGCATCTGGTGGCTCAACCGCTCACTCGCCAACCTGGTGGCGATCGACATTGATCCGCCGGCCACAGCACGCATGTGGAGAATGCCGGTCAAGCCGCGGCGAGTGGTGGTCAGTCTGGAAGATCCGGAGGACTTCGTTACCGAGATGCTTGACTAGCGCGCCCATTGCCCACTTCCGAGGAGGTACCATCATGTCTCACCGCATCGAAATCGTCATGGGCCTGGTCACCAGCGCCCTGGGCGTCATCGGGATCGCCTTTGCGATCTTCGGCCCCGCCACCTTTAGCTACGGCACCGACTGGATGACCGCGGCATCTTCCAGTCTCTGGGATCACGGACTTGATACCCCGACCGTCTTCTACCTTGGCGTTATGCTTCTCGCCTCGCTTGCGGTTTCGGCGGGCGCCTACCTGCGGAGCAACGGGGCACTGACCGAAGGAGCAACGATCCTCTGGTTCAGCGCAGCAGCGCTGCTGGTAGGCGCGGTGATCACGCTGCCTGGCAGCACCACTGCCTTCGTGCCGACTGCGCTGCATACGAATACGGCTGACAGTGTCGGCATCGGGATCTACTTTACGCCGGCGGTGCTCATGGCGTTCGTGACCGCCGCCGTCAGCATGACCGTGCATCACACACCAGGCACACCCATCGCGCTACGGCCCCATTGACCGCTAACCGAGCCGCCGGCCCGGCTACGAGCCGGCGGCCCCTCTAGAGACGTTCACCATGAACAGTACGATATCGCTTCCGGTTCCGCCACGCGATCATTCAAGTGGGTACGTGCGACGAACGGCCGTGCGAGAGCGAGAAGCGTTGTCGGTGCCGGTCACCCGGCCGGCTAGCCGCCAGGAAGGCACAGAAATGGCTACCATCCTCTCTCCCGCCAGGCTCCCAGACCAGCAACGTCCACCCCTGACTCATCGGCCCTCACCCCAACCTCGGTGGAGGACCCTGCTCCCCAAGCTCGCGCTCCTCCCCGTTCTGCTGGCGGCCATCATTTTCGGTATGTCCCAGCTCGGGACACCGCGGCCTGTCCCGGCGACTGCTCCCGCCGTGCAGTTCTCGGCGGACCGCGCCTCTCAGCAGGTCGCGGTCGTCGCTCGAACGCCCCATCCCATGGGCACGGCTGCGCACGCAACTGTCGTGGGATACCTGGTTAACCAGCTCAAAGTGCTCGGTCTGCGCCCGCAGGTTGCATCCATGACGGCAACCGTGCCGTATAGCGCAGGCGTTATCTGGGCGGCACGGGCGCAGCACATCGTCGCCCGTATCCCGGGGACGGCCAACACCGGCGCCGTACTGATCGCAGCTCACTACGATTCAGTGCCGACCTCACCTGGTGCTGCCGACTGTAGCGCGTGCGTCGCAACTGTGCTGGAGACCGTCCGCGCGCTGAAAGCGGGACCGCCGCTCAAGAACGATGTCATCGTATTGCTGGCGGATGCAGAGGAGCACGAGACGCTGGGGTCGAAGGGGTTCATGGACCAGCACCCCTGGGCGAAGGACATCCGATTTGCCCTCAACGTGGACTCCATGGGCAACCACGGTCCGTCCACGGCGTACTTCGCCAGTCGCAACAACAACTGGCTCATGACACAGTACTTCAGTGTCGCGCCGTACCCGCTGTCCTATTCGTTCTTCGTCGATCCGTTCAGCCGCATCAACATGGGCATGGACCTGAAGAACTACATCCGCGACGGCGCGATGGGAATCGACGCGGCCAACTTCCGCAACCCGCAGGTGTACCATACCAATCTGGATAATCCTGCCAGCCTGGACCGCGGCACGCTCCAGCACGAGGGTTCCAACATCCTCGCACTCACCCGGCACTTCGGCAATCTGAACCTGGCCACGGCGTCCCACAGCGGGGATGCGGTCTTCTTCAATGTGACTGCCGACCGCGGAATCATCTATCCCGCGTCCCTGGCGCTGCCACTGGCCATCCTGGTCACCCTGCTCTTTATAGGCGTGCTCGTGCTCGGGTTCCGCCGCAAGCGCGTCACCCCCGGTGGGCTGTTCGCCGGCTTCGGAGCCTTCGTCGGTGCCTGTCTCGCCTCGCTGCTCGTCGTAGGACTGATCTGGTGGGCCATAAAGCAGGTGACACCGGATTACCGAGTGTTCCTGCAGGACGTTCCGTACAGCAACGACCTGCATTTGCCCGCCTTCGCCGCCATTGCCCTCGCGGTAGTCGCGGCGGTCTACGCAGCGATCCGGCGACGGGTCGGCGCGCACGACCTGGCCCTGGGTGCCATGGCTCTCTGCATCGTAATCATGCTGGTGACCAGTGCGTTCCTGCCGGGAATGAGCTACCTCTTCACCTGGCCGGTGCTGGCTGCCCTCCTAGCGCTCGGCTGGACGCTTCGTACTGCCGACGCGGCGCCGAACGCCTGGATGCGGGCGGCCTTCCTCGCCGTGCCTGGCGTCTTGAGCCTGGTACTGGTGACTCCAGTGGTCTATTTCCTCTTTGAGTACGTCGGGCGCGCCGAGATGCTCTCGCCTCTACCCTTCGTCGAACTGGCTCTGCTCCCTGCGATCCTGCTCCTCGCCCTGTTCCTGCCGCACCTGGAGTTCCTGAGCACGCCGCGCCGGTGGATCCTTCCAGCGGTGGCGCTGACCATTGGCCTGGGCTTCATCGTTTCGGCCCGCGTCACGAGCGGCTTCGACACTGCCCATCCCCGTCCGGATAGCGTTGCCTATGTGCTGAATGCGGATACCAGCCAGGCGTCCTGGGTGAGTGTGGGTGAGCAGACCGACAACTGGACGCGGCAATTCTTACCGCACGGGGGACAGAAGATGACCTTTGTCGCCATGCCGAGCGAGCAACCTGATCTGGGTTTCCCTGCCCTCCAGTCGGCCGCACCCAGAGCCGATCTCCCTGCGCCGCAGGCGACGGTGGTCTCTAATCGAATGAGGGCTGGGGTCCGCCGTATCGAGTTGCTGATCACGTCGCCACGTGGGGCTCCCAATGTCGAGGTTAAAGTGCGGACAGCCGGACGGATCACGGCCGCTTGGGTCGATGGGCGGTCGGTGGATCTGGGGACGGCCAGCACCCAGCAGCCAGGCAATCTAAGACTGGAGTATTACGGTCTCCAGCGCTCGGGAGCCCGTCTCACCTTGCAGGTGTCGCCTGCTCGGGCCCTCCACTTTATCGTCACTGACCGGTCAAACGGCCTGCCACGGGTTCCCGGCATGACGATCGCGCCGCGACCGGCAAACACCATGCCGGCGATGTTCGAGATGCGCGACCCTACCATCGTTACCAGGTCATTCACGGTCTCAGCATGACGAATCACCGAGTACACGAGAACACCGGGGACACGCTTGAGTCTTCGGGCAAGAGAAAGGAAGGACCACATGGCCATCACGGAAGATACCATCACGAACGAGCGCACTGACGATGCAGGGCACGTGCTGATCGTCACCACCGAGCATGTCCCGGGCCACCGGGTAGTCGAGGTCAAGGGCGAAGTCTTTGGTCTGGTCGTGCGCAGCCGTGGTCTGACCGGCAACATCATGGCCGGCCTCCGCTCGCTCGGTGGCGGCGAAATCACAGAGTATACCGAGCTGCTGGAGCAGGCTCGGCACCACGCCATCGACCGCCTCGTCGAGAACTGCCGGGCCATGGGAGCGAATGCCGTCACCATGATGCGTTTCGACTCGTCTGAGATCGGGCAGACCATGAGCGAGATCGTGGCGTACGGCACCGCTGTGATCATCGAACCCGACCAATAGGGGCTCACCCGTACATGGACCTTGCCGGGGCCGCGGGCACTGCCAAGCCCGCGGCCCCGGATATACGTGGGCCGTCCCCAGGCGCCCGGTTCATCGCTTCCATTCAGCGACGCCACCGGTCAGATGTCGACGTGCGCCCCCATGACGACCGTTCGCTCGTCCGGCAGGCAGAGATACTCCGCCTGGCTCGCCGCGTTGTGCGCCAGCCAGATGAACAACATCTTGCGCCACCGGCTCAAGCCCGGACGGTCGGTGCGCCGCACGGCAATCCTGGAAATGAAATAGGACACATCCTCCGGATCGACCTTCCGTCCCTCGATTCCCTGGGCGCTGACGCGGCGCAAGACCTCCGGAAAGTCGGTCGGATCCTGGAACCCGAACTCCGCGGCGACGTGGACGATTCCGTCCGCAGGGTCCCCCAGGTCCGAAACGGTGAGGCGATCCTCCCACGGTATGTGGGGGACGTTCGCCGTCTCCCCCGAGATGACCACGATGCATTCATGCAACACGTGGTTGCGCTCGACGTTTGCGCGCAGCGCGAGCGGTGTCGTGTCTTTCGTGGGGTGGGGAAACACGGCTGTCCCTGGAACACGATACACCGTCTGGCGGCGCAGGTCGGCGATGAACTCCGCCAGGCTACCCTCCTTCTCCATCCGGCGCGCCGTGACGATCTCGCGGCCGCGCTGCCACGTCGTCATCACGGTGAAAACGGCAAGTCCGATCAGGAGAGTCAGCCAGCCGCCGTCCACCACCTTGGTGAGGTTGGCGCTGAAATACGTCAGTTCCACGCCGCCAATCACCACCGCGAAGAGGACAAGCTTCCAGACAGCCCAGCGCCAGCGAAGATGCGCCACCACCAGGAAGAGCACCGTCGTGATCAGAAACGTGCCGGTCACCGCGACTCCGTAGGCTGCCGCCAGCCGCGCCGAGGCGCGGAACGTCAGCGTCACGGCAAGCACGGCGACGAAGAGGAGCCAATTGACGCTGGGCACGTAGATCTGGCCAGCTTCACGTTGCGAGGTGTGCCGGATCCTCAGATGCGGCAGAAAGCCCAGCCGGAGCGCCTGGCGCGAGACCGAGAACGCCCCCGAGATCACGGCCTGTGAGGCGATCACGGTGGCCGCGGTCGCCAGCACCACCATCGGCACCTGACCCCACGCCGGGACCAGGTTGAAGAACGGGTTCGATCGAGCGGAGGGATGGTGCAGGATCAGCTCTCCCTGCGCCAGGTAATTGAGCAGCAGCGCCGGGAACACGACGAGAAACCAGGCCCAGCGAATCGGCGAGCGCCCGAAATGCCCGAGGTCGGCGTACAGCGCTTCGGCGCCGGTGATGGCCAGCACGACGGCGCCCATGGCGATGAACCCCGTCAGCGGATGGACGGCTATGAGGACGATTCCGTAGGTCGGGGACAGGGCGCGCAGGATACCCGGATGACCGATAATCTGCGGCACGCCGACCACGCCCAGCGTGAAGAACCAGAGCAACATGACAGGCCCGAAGAAGCTACCGACGCGGTGCGTTCCCCACCGTTGCACCGCGAACAGCACTGCCAGGATCCCGGCTGCTACCGGGACCACCAGATGGGACAACGCCGGGGTGCTCACCTCCAATCCCTCAACCGCCGACAACACCGAGATTGAAGGGGTGATCACGCTGTCGCCGTAGAACAACGACGCACCGAGCACGCCCAGCCCGAGCACCAGCGCGGTGCGGCGTGCGCTTGCCCCGGCGAGGATCGTGCGCACCAGCGCGGCGAGCGCCATGACACCGCCTTCACCGTCGTTGTCTGCCCGCAGTATGAAAGTGATGTATTTGAACGACACGATCAACCCAATTGACCAGACGACCAGCGACACCGCTCCAAGCACATCACCGGTCGTCGGGTGCACCGCTCCGTTGTCGATTGCGAAAACTGACTGCATCGAGTAGAGAGGGCTCGTGCCGATGTCTCCGTACACCACGCCAAGCGCCCCCAGCATCAGCACGCCCCGGGCCGGCGGAGCGACCGGCCGTCTGCGCTCCGCCACATCTGCCTGGGCCGCCGCTTGCTGTCCGGAACTCTCCCCGGGCTCTAGCTCCGTCATCGCTCACCCGTACGTCGGCGGCCTGGATCTCACCGCTTCCCAACGTGGTCCGTCTACAGTCATCCTACCCGGCATCCTAGCGATCGAGGAACGCGTCCAGCACACTGGTCCGCCTGCAACCAGCGCCCCAGGCACGGAGGCGTCCGGCCTCAATTGACGCCGCTATCCTGCATCTGGCGCTGGCCCTCGCTGCTCGGCGAGGAGGCGAGCACGGGTGCGGACGACTCAGCTGGTGCGGCGCGAAGCCAGCCAGCGAGCGCGTTGCTCATCACGCACTGCCGGATTGGGGGGCGTGTATCCCGCCACGAACTCGCGGCGCAGGGCGCTGAAGGTGCCGGCGGTGATGGCGTCGCGCATCTCCTCGACCAGCTTGATCGTCCAGCGCACGTTGTGCACGCTTGCCAGCCGGTACGCCAGCAACTCCTCGGTACGGAAGAGATGGTGCAGGTAGGCGAGTGAAAAGGTGCGGCAGGTCTCGCAGTCACATGTCGGATCCACGGGCTCGTCGGCTTCGCGGAATCGCGCATTCCTGATATTGAGCCGGCCGGTCCGCGTGAATAGGCCGCCGTTCCGGCCCAAGCGGGTCTGGAGAACGCAGTCGAACATGTCGACCCCGTTTGCGACCGCCTCGAACAAGTCCTCCGGCGCGCCGACTCCCATCACGTAGCGCGGTCTCTCCGCGGGAAGAGACGCCGCCGAAACCGCCAGCATCTCGTAGAACAGATCCTTCGGCTCCCCAACCGATAACCCGCCGATCCCGTAGCCGGGAAAATCGAGCTCGGTCAGCTGGCCTGCGCTCTCGCGCCGCAGCGGCGCGAACATTCCCCCTTGCACGATCCCGAACAGCGCCTGGTCCGCGCGCCGGTGTGCCTCCCTGGCCCGCGCCGCCCAGCGCGTGGTGCGCTCGAACGACGCCCGCGCTTCATCCTCGCTGCAGGGGAAGGGCGTGCACTCGTCCAGAATCATGGCGATATCCGGGCCCAGCTCCTCCTGCGTGCGTACCACGCTCTCCGGTGTGAAGCGGTGGGTCGAGCCATCGATGTGGGAGCGAAACGTTACCCCGCCTTCATCGATCGTCCGCAGATGGCCGAGACTGAATACCTGGTAGCCGCCGCTGTCGGTCAGTATGGATCGGTCCCATGCCATGAACCGATGAAGGCCACCCAGGCGGGCGATCAGTTCCGAGCCTGGTCGAAGGTAGAGGTGGTAGGTATTGCCGAGGATGATGCCGGCCCCGGCCTTTCGCAGGTCATCCGGAGTCAGGCTCTTTACCGTCGCCTGAGTGCCGACCGGCATAAACACCGGCGTTGCGATAGGCCCATGGGACGTGGTGAGCTCGCCGCGGCGGGCCCGAGTACCCGAATCCTCGGCGAGAACCCGGAAGGCGAGCGCCATCCCGGCTAGGATACGACCGGGAACTGGAACAGCGATTTGCCCGAGACGACGTAGATAAACTTGCCCGAAGGTGGAACGACCAGTCCCCTGATCTGGGACAGGTCCATGCCGGCCGCCCCGGACTTGTACTCGCGGATGTAGTTTCCGGCCTTGTCGAACTGCACGATTCGGCTGTTTGCCGGATCCGCCACCCAGACATACGGTAGCCCGACGTCGGTGAAGACCGACACCGGGCCGTGCAGCCGCGGGAGCGCGCTGCGGATCGCCTGCGCAGGCTGCTTGAACGCCTGCGCCGTGCCGGAGGAGAGGTCGTACTTCAGGATCTGCCCACCGGACGTCAGCACATAGGCGAACTTGTCGTCGGTTGTCAGCGACACCCCCTGACTGAGGCTCGAGGCGCCGTTCGAAAGGAGCGGGCTGGCCGCTGACGGGGTTCCGGCAACGGCGTTGCTGTACTGCCAGATCTGGTCGCCGGCGACATCGAGCGTATACACCGTCTGCCCGACGTTTGCCATGGAGGCGATCTTCTGAGCGGGCGAGGGCGCGGGTAATAGTACCGCCGTCTTGGTCCCACCGTCATCGCGCACCAGGTAGTTGTTACTGTCGAGAACCAGGGCGACCGACTGCGCGTTGGTCAGCTGCGTCGGAGTTCCGATAGTGATTCCGCTGTCCTGCTCGCCGCTTTGAACAATCTGCGACGGGCTGGAGTTGGAGCCCTGGGCCAGCGAGTACACACCTTTCTGACCACTGTCCAGCACGAAGAGCGTGTTCGGGCCGGAAGCCAGCTGACCCGGCTGGGCATTTGGCGTCTTCGACCAGCTGTAAACAATCACCGGGGCCGACACGCGAGTAATCCGATAGATGCCGTCGCGCGCCGTCTGCAGCTGGAGATTCAGCGCCGCCAGCTTTGCCGGCTTTGATCCGTTCTCACGCGCCAGCCGGATGTCGCGCGCGGCCGCCCTCAGATGCGCGTCCTGCTGGTACGGCAGCTTCGACGCCTGCGCCTTGCGTATCTCTGCCGCCACCAGAGCCGGATACGGGTTGTTCGCAGCCACCGGCGTGCCATGACGGTGACGCAGGAAGAGCACTCCGGCGACAATCACCAGCAGGGCCACAAGTGCCGCGCCCAGCCAGACCAGAGTCGGTGGCGCCTCGCGCGGCATGGGACGACGCAGGTCGATGTTCGCCAGACCCGGACGGATCATCGGCGCGCCCTCGTCCCGCTGCGGACGCGAGATACCGCCGAAGCGCCGCGGGCGGCGGTTGACGTGCCGGATGTCCTTGCTCGTCGCGTAGATTCGCTCCGGCTCAGTGCTGGTGTCGGGAAACGCCTGCACCGGTGGAATGACATCCGCCATGTCGGAGCCCGCCTGCAGGCGCGAGTTCACCGCATCGATCTCCGACCCCGGCTGCGCCGACCTTCGCGAGCCCGGCCAGCGGCGTCTCGGCGCCTCCGGTTCGTCGGTACGGTCGCCTTCCTCGCGGCCCACGGGTTCGTCTTCATCAATCGCTTCCGGCGCGGCTACCGCGGACATTTCATCGGTAGCCTGCTCCTGCCTCGGCACAGTTTCTGGAGGCATCGTCTCCAGAGCAGCGTCGTTGAGCGGCGCCTCGTCCGCAAAGGCAGATCCGGCAGCAAAGTCGCCGGGCTCAGCGGTTACCGCCGGGACCTCGTGAGTCAGATCTTCCGGCGCCACGCGGCGCCTCTGGGTGGGGCCGCGTTCGACCTCCCTGGCAGCGATCCCGGCAAGCGCGAGGTCTTCATCGGCTTCATAGTCGGCCCCGTCGTGACCGTTCCGGGAACGGTCATTGGCCGGGGGCCGAAGCTCGGCCATCAGCATTCGCCCCACGCCGGCGAGCGCTTGAACGGCCATGTCGACTTGCTCCATGAAGGTCTGAGACTCTCCCTCGCCCTCGTCCAGATCAGCCGCATGCATCGCTTCGATGACGATGACGGTCGCATCCCGAATGCCGTGATCCTTTCCCAGATCGAGCAGGCACGCTGCGATATCGTCCGCCGAGCCGGCCCCGAAGCACTCGCGCAAGCTGTCGGCATCGGCAGTCCGGTTGAACCAGCTCGAGCACAACGCCAGCACGTCCCCGGCGGCAATCTGGTCACGGTATACGGAAATCTGCGGTCCCGTGCTCGAGCCGAGGGCTCGAGCGAACGGGGAAGATCCTCCGGCCGCAGCGGGCATCGAGTGCAGGCTGCCTTCGTGCAGCACGTAGACCTGCGCCGGCGGCACCTGGGCGAGAAAGACGTCGTTGCGCTCGACCGCGATGACGCTCACACCCACCGAGACGTGCCCGTCAAACTCGCGGGCGATCTCTTCGTGCGCGGTGCGTAACGCCGCGCGCAGCCGGGGCGCCGGAGGTTCATCGCCGCGCGACGCATACTCCCAGGCAATCGTGTCGGCGGTCTGCCGGCGGGCCCTCGGGCCCATGTGGCCGCTCGCCGAGGCCTCGGTCATGATGTACAGCGCAGCGTTCCCGTCCGGTGAAGTCCGCGACGGCACGCTGGGCTCAACCCGGAACGTGTCCGCAGAGTCCTGCCTGCGCCCGTTGGAGAGGTTGAAGTACGAGGTGAGGAGAACGAGGTCGTCGTTCATAGAGCGGGCACTGTCGCGCAAAGTATACTTGCACCCGGTCGAAAAGCCAAACCCGGTCCAGCCCGCGGCGCCTCCCCGAGAGTTGACGAACCCGTGGGAAATACGCTACAATTCTCTGTCTTTCTGCACACTTATCGAAGGTTTCGGGGGAATAGGTACAGGCTGAATGGATAATGCGGGCCGCATAGACACCATCAATATCGAGCAGGAGATGCGCGAATCTTATCTCGATTACGCCATGAGTGTAATCGTTTCGCGCGCTCTACCGGACGTTCGCGACGGTTTGAAGCCGGTGCATCGCCGGGTCCTCTATGCGATGCACGAGCTCGGGCTAACTGCTCGCTCCAGCTATCGCAAGAGCGCGACAGTCGTCGGCGAGGTGCTGGGGAAGTATCACCCGCACGGTGACGCATCGATCTACGACACGCTGGTCCGGCTCGCCCAGGACTTCAGCATGCGCTATCCACTCGTCGACGGCCAGGGAAACTTCGGATCGATCGACGGCGATGCCGCCGCTGCCATGCGGTACACCGAGTGTCGGATGGCGGCAATTACCGACGAGCTACTCGCCGACATCGAGAAAGACACCGTCGACTGGCAGCCCAATTTCGATGGGCGGGAGCGCGAGCCGCTCTCCGTGCCGAGTCGCCTCCCCAACCTCCTGGTAAACGGCGCCGCCGGCATCGCGGTGGGCATGGCAACCAACATCCCTCCGCACAATCTGCGCGAAGTGTGTGACGCCGCCCGGCATCTGATCGACCATCCGGAGGCTACCAACGCCGACCTAGCGGAGTTCGTCAAAGGGCCCGACTTCCCGACCGGCGGTATCATCCTCGGCCGCGAGGGGATCGACCTGGCGTACGGCACCGGACACGGCCGGATCGTTGTTCGCGCCGTCCATCACCTCGAGGAGGTGCGCGGTGGGCGCTTCGCCATCGTCGTCACCGAGCTACCGTTCCAGACGAACAAGTCGGTGCTCCTGGAGCGCATCGCCGAGCTACACCACGACAAGAAGGTGACCGGCATTTCCGACCTGCGAGACGAATCCGATCGGCGAGGGATGCGGATCGTCATCGAGCTGAAACGCGAGGCGCAACCGAAGTCGGTGCTCAATCAGCTCTTCAAACACAGCGGTCTCCAGACTTCCTACTCGATCAACATGCTGGCGCTGGTCGATCAGCAGCCGCGCGTCCTCAGCCTCGAGATGATCCTGCGCCACTTCCTGGCGTACCGGCGGCTGGTGATTCGCCGCCGTACCGCGTTCGAGCTCGAGCGGGCCAAGGAGCGGGCTCACGTCCTGGAAGGTCTCAAGATTGCACTCGATAATCTCGACGCGGTCATCGCCACTATCCGGCGGTCGCAGACCACCGAGACGGCGCAGAAGAACCTGATGACGCAGTTCAAGCTGACCGACATTCAGGCCAGGGCAATCCTTGCCATTACCCTCTCTCGGCTGGCCGCGCTAGAGCGCAAGAAGATCATCGACGAGTACACCGAGATCTTGAAAACGATCGCCCGCCTTGAAGATCTCCTCGCCAACCCGCGCAAGATTGACGCCGTGGTGAAGGACGAGCTCAAGGAGCTGCGTGACAAATATGGCGACGAGCGCCGCACGCGCATCATCGCGGCCGAGGTCGGCGAGTTCAGCGAAGAGGATCTCGTTCCCGACGAAGAAGTCGTCGTGACGATGACCCGCAAGTCCTACATCAAGCGCATTCCGAGCGCCACCTACAAGCCGCAGCGACGTGGCGGCAAGGGCATCATCGGCATGGTAACCCGCGACGCCGACGCCGTCGAGCGCTTGATGGTCACCAACACCCACGACAGTATCTTCTTCTTCACCAATCGGGGACGCGTGTTTCAGCTCCGTGTCTACGACGTTCCGGATGCAAGCCGTCAGGCAAAGGGGACGCCGGTCGTCAACCTGGTCCAGCTCGACCCCGACGAGGCTGTGCAGTCGGTCCTGACCTTGCCACATGGCAAGTCCAGCGGCTACATGATCCTGGCGACCCGCAACGGTACCGTGAAGCGTACCGCGCTCGAGCAGTTCCGCAACGTACGCCGCAACGGGCTGCGCGCCATCACACTCGACGAAGGGGACGAGCTGGCCTGGGCCGAGGTCGCCGAGGGCGACGAAGACATCATGCTTGTGACGCACCAGGGCTTCTTTATCCGCTTCGACCAGGAGCAGGTCCGGGCCATGGGACGGGAAGCAGCCGGTGTGAAGGGCATCAAGCTTCGCCCTCGCGACGCGGTCATTCGCATGGATCTCGTGGGCAACCAGAGCAAGTATCTCCTCGCCGTATGCGAGAACGGCTACGGCAAGCGCAGTCCTCTCTCCGAGTACAAGGTGCAGCGCCGTGGCGGTCAGGGCTCTACCGCCGTCAAGGTGTCGGTGAAGACCGGCTCGGTAACCGGAGCGCGCGTGGTGAGCGACGACGACGCCGAGGTCATCATGATGTCGGTCCAGGGACTCGTCACCCGCACCAGCGTGAAGAGCATCCGCCAGACCGGGCGAGCCACGCAGGGCGTCATCGTCATGCGGCTCAACAAGGGCGACGCGTTGTGCTCGATGGCCACGTTGAGTAGTGCCGAGGAGCTGGGCTAGAACCGAGCTCGCGCCGCGGCCGGCGTGGCGTCATGGCTCTCGCCGGAACAGTACACTGAGATAAGAGGCGGCCGACGTGGCATGGAGTCGCCCATTCGGTGTGGCTGCGAGACGGCTCGTCGCCAACCGCGTAGCGCCCACCTCTGGAGACTTCGAACATGATGGAACTGAATCAGGAGACGCAGCAGACTCTCCAGACCCGGGTCTCGCCGCGACTCATCGCCGCCAATCACATCCTCGAGATGTCGTCTCAGCAGCTTTCCGAGACGATCTCCAAGGAGCTGGAAGACAATCCGGCTCTCGACATGGTCGATCTGGTCATCTGTCCTACCTGCGGTCAGCCGATCGAGGGCGAGGTCTGCCCGCGCTGTGTCAGGAAGACGGAAGAGCCACACGAAACGAGCGTTCCGGATCCGACCGAGCAGTATCTCGAGAACCTGGCCTGGAACACCTCGTCGGTCACTCGCGACGAGGACTTTGATCCGCTGACCCTCATCGCCGCCCAGGTGACGCTCGAAGAAAAGCTGCTTGCCGACCTCGGCGCAATCCTGCCCGAGGAAGACATGCCGATCGCCGAATACCTGGTGGGAAGTCTGGACAGCGACGGCTATCTGCGCTGCTCGACGTACGAGGTGTGCTCCAAGTTCGACGCCGACCCGGAGCGCGTCGAGGGGATCATCCGGCAGCTGCAGAGCCTCGAGCCGCCCGGAATCGGCGCCCGCGATATCCGGGAGTGCATGATCCTGCAGCTCGAGTACCTCGCCTCGCAAGGTCTTGAACATCCGCTCGCCATCGACCTCGTTCGCGACCACCTCGAGGATCTCGGCAAGCACAAGTTCAACCGCATCGCGCAGGAGCTGAGCGTCAAGCCGGAAGATGTCGAGGAAGGGTGGGAGTTCATCAAGTCCAAGCTCAATCCGCACCCCGCCCAGAGCTCTGACGGCGTGCCCACCCGCAGTGGTCCCCGCCCGGTGCAGGGCTACATCCTGCCCGACGTGATCATCAGCGCCGGTGAGAAGGGCTTTGATGTCGAGGTCATCGAGTCGAGACGATTCGCCCTCTCGGTCAATCCGATGTACCAGCAGATCCTGGCGCAGGTCAGCAGCAACGCCGGCTCCTACTCTCAGGAGGAACGCGAGCACATTCAGCACTACGTGTCTCGCGCCAAGATGTTCATCGCGAACATCAATCAGCGGCGTCAAACCATCCAGAAGATCACGAGCTTCCTGGTCGACTACCAGTCAGACTTTCTGAAGCACGGCATTCGCGCGCTGAAGCCTCTCACCCGGGCCATGCTCGCCGAACAGACCGGTATCCACGAGTCCACGGTGAGCCGGGCAACCGCGGCAAAGTACGTGATGCTACCCAGCGGTCAGGTGATCCCCTTCAGCGACTTCTTCACCGCCTCATTGAGCGTGAAGGACATCATCAAGAACATCATCGCCGACGAGAAAGAGCCGCTCACCGACCAAGAGATCGCCATGCGACTGCGCGAGCACGGCTACAGCGTCGCCCGGCGCACCGTCGCCAAGTACCGCGATCAGCTCGACATACTTCCGTCGTCCCTGCGCTAGCGGTCGGTCGGTTGCGCGGATACGTCGCGAGCACCCGAGGGCCGGCCGCAAATAACTTACAGCTCGCGAATGACCGAGACGACCTTGCCCTGAATGAGAACTTCGCCGGGCAGCACGTAGATCGGGCTCATCGACGGATTGCGGGGCTCGAGCCGGATACGGTCCCGCTCGCGATAGAAGCGCTTGAGCGTCGCCTCGCCGCTCTCCAACGGCCCGCTGGTGATCAGCGCCACCACGGTATCTCCGTTTTGCGCCGTATCCTGGCGCCGGCACACCACGATGTCGCCATCGTCGATCAGGTCGTCGATCATCGACTTGCCCCGAACCCGCAATGCGAACAGGTTGTCGTCCCGCGCCTGCGGCACCGTCACATACTCGTCGCGCTGGAGTACCGCCTCGATCGGCCGGCCCGCCGCGATCGTGCCAACCACCGGAACCTGCCGCCCTCGCTGCGGCGCCGCGTCGCGTGCGGACTCGGCCAGCGCAATCCCGCGACTCTTCTTCGGGTCATGCGAGATCTTTCCCTGCTCCTTGAGTATCCGCAGGTGGTAATCGATGTGTCCGGTCGACTTGCCGCCCAGATATTGCCCGAGCTCGCGATTGGTAGGAGGCCGGTTATTGAGCTCAGTCAGCTCCGCGATAGCGTCGAGGATGCGCCCCCGCATCCGCTCCCCCGTGCTCCTCATCAATAGTCCCTTTCCAGGTATAGAACGTCTGTCCCATATCGTAGCAGGTTCGCTGCCGACTGTCAACTGTAGCGGACCGATCTGAACTCATTCGCTGTGGCACGGCGGCGCCGCGCTGCTAGCATTTCTTCAGAGTGCGGAGAATTTATGCCGGTAACGCGCGCGAAACAACCATACTCCTACGAGGCCGCCGCAGCGCGAGCCCGAGTGAGCTCGACCATGCCGCTCGGCGTGCGACCGATCCGGGTCAAGCGGATCGTCGGCAGTGCCGGAAAGGCGAATCAGATCGGGCCCGACTTCCTGCCACTCGAAGCAGGGCCCGCCCAGCGCAACTACCGCGATATCCTGAACGCCATGAAGCGGGGCGACGACCTGCCACCCATCACCGTGTACGGGTTGGGCAACCGCTACTACGTTATCGACGGCCACACCCGTGTGGCGGCCGCCCGAACGCTCGGCATCGAGTTCATCGACGCCGACGTCATCGAGGCCCTGCCCCGCAAGGAAGGTAACGTCAATCTCACCTACTACGCGCGCCGGGAATTCGAGCGCGCAACCGGACTGGAGGGCATCAGGCTCACCGCGGCGTGGCGCTACCACCTGCTCCAGCACCACGTCGAGGGATACCGGCTCTATCTGGAGCGCTCCCGCGGGCGTGAGGTAACCCTCCCCGAATCCGCCCGCGTCTGGTTTCGTAGCCAGTATCTACCCACCATTACCGAGATACGCCGCCGGAAGCTGACCTCGACAACCGGCGGGCGCACCTCAGGTGACATTTACACCGACATTCTGAAGCGCTGGGCGGAGGAAGAGAGCCTGACGACCAGCCTGCGCGAGATGCTGGATCGTTACGACCAGTCGCTGGAACGAAGCAAGCTGAGCCGCGCCAAACGCACGGTGGCCAACGTGGTGAATGCCACCCTGCCGAAGGCGATACCACCGCTGGACGCGCCACGTAGTCGTGCTCTCACCGAAGCCGACGTCGAAGCCGAGCTCGACGCCCTCAGCGACGAACCGACGGAGCCTGGCTCGCCAGGAGTGTCCAGCACATCCTCGCCCTAGCGCCGCAGCGCCAGGATGGCGCCCAATCCTACTTCCGGCGCCACCAGCGACGCCTGACCGGCTTGCTCGACGCCAGTTGCTCTTCCAGCTCACCAACTCGACGCCGCAGCGTGTCGATCTCGTCCAGCGCCGTCTGGTGCTCTTCAGGATCGAGCCGTGCCCCGTCTTCGAGCTGATGCTCGACTTGCTGGCGGCGCGCGTCGGCCAGCTTGGCACGCTCCTGTTCTCCCTGGAGCCTGCTTTGCAAGAAACCGATATGCCCCGCCAGCGCGAGATTTTGCCGTTGCAGGTCCCGAACCAGTGCAACCATCGACTCGAGCTGCTCGACCGCGATGCTGTGGTCACCCTCGGGCTGCCGGGGCACGACCATCTCGGTCGACTCGGATTTTTCGTCGACTGCCGGCGGTGGATCACTAGGGAGGAGAACCCGCCAGCTCCGCCCCGCCCGTACCGCGGTGAGCATCCGGTCGCGGATCTGCCGGCGGAGCGCTGCTTCCGATATCCCGAGCATGCGTGCGGCTGTCGGGACCGAAACCCAGCGCGCGTGGACCACCGCGCGCTCGCCCGTTACCGGTATGCTCCTCGCGTTCGCCCCGTCCGCCGCGGCCTCAATCGGTGGGTGCAGCGATCCTCCGATCATAGCGCCATGATACTCCTTCGATCGCGACCCTCTATCATGTCGGCGTGGCTCCGAGCGGACGGCCCCGCAAGCTCGACGCGGTCGCGGCGCGGATTCGCGCTGCACTCGACACCTTCGATCTGCCCTCAGCCGCGGTCGCCGTGGCCCGTGACGGTGAGATCGTGTGGGAGGAGGGCTTCGGCTGGGCCGATCGCGAGCGGCGCGTCCCCGCCACTCCACGCACTCTGTACTCGCTCGGCTCAATCTCCAAACCGGTGACGGCGACCGCGCTCATGGTGCTGGTAGAGCGCGGACTGCTGAGCCTCGACGCGCCCGTCAACCGATATCTCGCCGAATCGCCACTGCGGGCATGGGTAGGCGACGCCAGCCAGGCGACGCTTCGCCGACTCGCCAACCATACCGCCGGTCTACCACTTCACTACCACTACTTCTACGCCGACGAGCCCGAGCACCCACCCCGCGTGGAGGAAACGATCCGGCGCTACGGCAATATCGTCACCCCGCCGGGTGAGCGCTACCAGTACGCCAACCTGGGCTTCGGCGTGCTTGGACACCTCATTGCCCTTGCATCCGGACGTGGTTACGAGCGGTTCCTGCGGCAGGAGATCTTCGAGCCGCTCGCCTTGACCAGGTCGTCGGTCTGGGTTGCGCCGGAGCTAGCCCGGTGGGCGGCCCGCGAATACGGCGCCGACGGCGTCGTCTATCCTCGTAAGACCACGGACCACCCAGGAGCCGGGAGTATCTACGCCAGCGTGCATGACGTGGTTCGGTTCGGGATGTTCCACCTCAAGCAACCGCAGCGCGACCAGGAGCCGATACTGCTCCCCGCAACACTGGATGACATGCAGACTCCGACCGCCGACACCGGAGAGAACACCGGCTATGGAATCGGCTGGACTACCTCCGAACTGGCCTGCGGCCTGCCGACCGTCGGACACGAAGGAGGAAGCGGCGGGGTGACGACGCAGCTGCTGCTGTTTCCGACTCGCGGCGTTGCGGTGGCGGTTCTCACCAATACCAGCCGGCCCAACGACTACCTTCCATTTGAAGCTGCCCTGGACGCCGCGGCGACCCTTCTGCCCGAGCTCCGCGACCAGCTGGAGGAGCAGCGGCTCCGTGAGGCCGGCCGGCCTCACGTCGCACCCGCACCTGGCCCAACCCGGCCGGACTCACTCGCCGGGAAATGGAGCGGCGCGGTGCGTACCTACGAGGGAGACATTCCCATCGAGCTGGAAGCCGCGGCTACCCTGCGATGCACGCTGGGCGGCCGGGCGGCGGGTGCTGACCAATTCACGTCAGCCGCCGGCCGATTGCAGGCACTCTTCCCGCTTACGCTCGATACCGGCGATACGCGGCGCCGGTCCCACCGGGTGCAGCTCGATCTAACGGTACGGATCGATACGCTGGGCGGCGCCGCCATCGCGATCGCCCCGACGGTCGACGAAGGGGGTGCTCCGGGGCGGCGGCTGGGATTCGCCCTCGCGCACTGGACGGAACTGCGGCGCGAAGCGTGAGGCCCCCTGTCGTGTCTCGACACCACGGATGAGGGAGGGGCCGGGCCGTCGGGAGTTGTCGGGAGAGGTAACGGCCCGGGCTCCAAGCGCCCACGCGTGCATATATGTGGTGCAGCCGTCCCCAAGTGGCACGGCCGTCACACGACATGTGGCCATCGTGTCCAGGAATCGAGAGCTGCGCTTGTCCTCCCATTCCGATCTTATCTTGGAACGATATAAAAAGCAAGCGTCATTTCAATGCAGATGCCGGCCGAGCCCGCCGATCGCGGCAACCGCGGCAGCAAAAACGAGGATGCCGATGAGGAAGCCGGATGCTGCCACGCCAAGCTCACGCACCGGCACCCAGATCGATTCCGCTCCGTCGCGGGCTTCCGGCAGGGCCCCCAATGCCAACCTCGCGCGCCGCTCCTGCAGCGCGGAGTGGATCACCGTGGCGCCGCTCAGCACGGCAAGCACACCGCCCACGACCAGCGCGCCGCGCCATCTCCAGCCGATAAGGACGGCTCCGAGCGCCAGCACCAGCAGGGGTACCGCCAACCCAGCAAACAGCCAGCTCCACTCCAGAATGGCGCTCAGATGAATCCGCCGCCATACCGGTGGCGGGCTCGGCCGCACGCCAAGGCGCGGTAGCTGCGGGGAGAGTGACGGCTGCAGATGCCGGGCCAGCACGCGAGCCGGGTTGTGCTCGCGGTCGCGGGCACCGGAGAGAAGCGTAACGCTCTCCACCTCTGCAATTGTGCGCAGCCTGGTAAGCGCCGCTGCTGCTTCCGGCCGGCTCAGCTCGGCGAGGTAGCGAGACGCGAACTCCTCCCAGCGCTCCGGCTTGCGTCCGTACCACGCAATGAGCGCGGGTGAAGGCGCGAGGTCCAGGCACCACTCGTCGATTCGTGCCGCGGTCTCGCTGAGGCCCCGCGGCCGGTACCGATCGACGAGTACACGAAGGCCATCGTCGTCCTCCGGAAGGTCCTGGGCGCGCTTGACACGAATCATCGGTACACCAGTCTACGGCCCGTCCGGCCGCAAGATCCGGCGACCGGTCGGCCCCTTCCCGCTACTCGTCCGCCGGTTGAACCCCGCCCGGCTGGTCGCCGTTGTTCGGCGCCGTCAGTGGTCGTTGCACCGCTGGAGGTTTCGACGCCGGCTCGCCGCCAGGATTCGCGCCTTGCCCTGTGGGAGCTCCGGCCTGGGCCGGCCCCGGCGAGCCGAAAAAGCGCTGCAAGTGGCCTCCACGGTGCAGGAAGAACAGCACGATCGCCAGGACCAGTACCGCGACCAGGCCGCCGTAGCCGATGACGGCCACGATGCGGTGCAGCAGCGGCAGATTCTTGCCCAGCTCGAAGGCAAGAACTCCATAGAGTGTGGACCAGGCGATGCCGCCGGCCGCGTTGAACACTGCAAATTTCCACCACGGCATCCGGTTAACTCCGGCAAGAAACGCGGCCCAGGCGCGGAGTACGGCGATGAAGCGGCCGAAGAAGACGGTCTTGTCGCCGTGTCGAACGAAGAACCGTTCCGTTGCGGCCAGCTTGCCTTCGTCAAGCCGGATATAGCGCCCATACCGTAACGCCAGCTCCCGCCCGCCGGTACGTCCCACCCAGTAGCCGATGTTGTCGCCGGTGATGGCGCCCGCGGAGGACGCCGCGATCACGCCCACGATATGCAGATGCCCGGTCCCCGCGTAGACCGCGGCCGTGATCAGCATGGTCTCGCCCGGAAAGGGAATGCCGCTCGATTCAATGGCGACGAAGACGAAAACCGCCAGATAGCCCCACGTATCGAGCAGGTTCTGCAGGGTGTGCGTCGAGAGCGAGAACAGCCCTTCGATCATGTTTCGACCACGACGTTCTCGCGCCCGCGCCAGATGCACGCGCGCCCGACCAGGCTGCGCCGGTCAATCATCGTGATTCCGTGGCCGGGAATCGACCACGGCACGAACGGTAGCGCCCCGCTGAAGGTGTGACCGGGGTCAGTCGCTGCCGCCATTGGACGGCCCGATCGCCGTGGGCGGCGGCTGGGGGTCGCTCGCCGGAAACGACTCGTCGCTCATGTAATCGACCCTGTCTTCCTTGTAGCTCACGAGATCGGATACCGCCTCCACTTCGCCGGCTGCCGTGACGCCGCCCGTCACATCTTCCTCCGCTCGGCGCTTGAGGTCGGCGATCGACACAATGCCGGCGAGATCTCCGGCGTCATCGGTCACCGGCACGCGGCCCCGCGCATCGGGCCCCAACGTCTCGCAGATATGCCGTACCGCGTCGGCGAGCGACTGATCCCCTGAGCAGCAGACGAAGTCGGTCGTCATCGCGGCTCGCACTATGGTCGAGCCGGCGGCAAGCCCTTCCCGCGCCGCGACCGCCATCACGGCGGACCCGCTGAGGAGTCCGACGAGCCGTTCGTTCTCGCAGACCGGCATTGGGTCTATGTCCAGCGCCTTCATTCGCTCCGACGCATCGCGCAGCGCCATCTCGGGCTCCAGGCACTCCACTACCGGAATCATCACGTCCTTGACTCGCATCGTCAGCCCCCTGACTGCCGGCTCCAGGTCCCGGCAGCATCTCCCACTATCTTGACGATCGCACACGCCCCACAGGCGCATCGACGCATGCCGCCCGGCTCATAGCCGGCTGCCCGTCAGTCAGAACCGCCAGAACTGCGAGCGTCCCCGGCTTGTCTGCATCTCGTCGAAGCGATCGATTGCCTCTTGTACCTCGTCGGCATCTTCGTCCAGTACTCGCGGCCGCGGCCGCTGGCGGCTATTCGCAACGAAGAGTGCGATCATCGCCACGACCAGCACCACGACGGCGGCGATGGCAAACCACTTGTCCACTCCCAAGGGTACGTCCTGCCGGTAGTGCGGCGGCAACATCAGCGCCGCCGCGTGGCATAGTTGGGACGAAAGGGCAACCGCGGAAAGGAGAATCGACCGTGATGCTGATGTACCTGGCATCCGGCGATGGACTCGCCCTGGTTCGGAGCACGAACGGGCGCCTCCGGGCCGATCTGGAACTGGTGGGTTTTCCCACGCAGTGCGTGGCGGTCGATCCGGCTCGTCCCGAGATCGGCTATTGCGGTACCTTCGGCCGCGGACTGTACCGGACCGAGAATGCCGGCCGCTCGTGGACGCCGGTCGGATCTGGTATAGGTAGCGCCGAGGTTACGGCGGTCGCCGTGAGCGCACTCGAACGCAATGGCGAATCCGGCGTCGTGTGGGCAGGCACCGAGCCGAGCGCGCCCTACCGCTCCGAAGATGGCGGGAACCAGTGGATCGAGCGCCGCACTCTGCGCGATCTCCCCTCGGCGCCAACCTGGAGCTTTCCTCCCCGTCCTTGGACCAGCCACGTTCGCTGGATCGCACCGGATCCCACTGAAGCGCGGAGACTGTTCGTCGGCATCGAGCTGGGCGGTGTGATGCGCAGCCTGGACGCCGGCGAGACCTGGGAGGATCGCAAGCCCGGCTCGCAGCACGATGCTCACACCCTGCGCACGCATACTGCCGCCCCGGGTCACGTGTACGAAGCGGCGGGAGGCGGCTTCGCCGAGAGCCACGACGGCGGCGCAACCTGGCAGGGCTTCGACTCCGGACTGACCCGGACCTACGTGTGGGGGCTGGCGGTCGATCCCGGTGATCCGGGGACCGCCGTCGTGTCGGCATCGCCGGGCCCTCGCCAGGCGCACGGCGAGCCGGGAGAGGCCGGAATCTACCGCCGCGCCGGCGATGGCGTGTGGATCGAGGTGCGCGCCGGCCTTCCACCCCAGCAGGGCACGCGAGCCTACGTGCTCGCCGCGAACCCGGCTGAGCCCGGGGTGTTCTATGCCGCCACACGTGACGGCGATGTCTACCGCTCGCCCGATGCCGGACTCTCCTGGGAGCGCTTCGACCTCAGCTGGCCCGACGGCTACCGTGCGCCCGACGTGCGCGGCTTCGTCGTGTTTGAAGCGTGAGCCGTGAGCGGGCCGGGGTAGACGCTACCTGCCGTGAACGGGCCATCCTGCGCGGCCGGCCCGCTACCCCTTCCCCTCGGTGAGGCGCGCCCGGCTCGACCACATTGTCAGAAGCTCACGCTCCCGCTCGCGCCGCATGCCGGCTTTCCACTCATGTCCGTGCGGGCGGGTGCGAGCCCAGGCGAGCGTATCGGCAGCCGTCGCTTCGACCGGACGAAACGTAAGGCCCGCAGCGACCGCCTTGCTGCTGTCCTCGGTGAGGAAGTTCTCACCGCCGTCCCGCTCCGGGATCCAGAGCGGCAGCTCCATCCACGGCTCAACACCTTCCGCCAGCAGAAATTCGTCATCGACCCAAACCAGCGTCCCGCTGCCTGCGGTCCCCCTCAGGCAGGCACCCAGCATGTCATGCATCGACATCGCCCCACTGGGTGTGGCTGCGTTGTAGACCCCCGTCTTCCGTTCACCTGCCATCGCGAGCATCCAGCTCGCCAGGTCGCGCGCATCGATCAGCTGCACCGCCCGCCGTGGATTCCCCGGCGCCAGGATGTCGCCGCCCTCGGCGCAGCGACACGGCCAGTAAGTAAACCGGTCAGAGGGGTCGTACGGCCCCACGATCAGACCGGGCCGTACGATCAGCGCCCGGCCTGGTAGCGTCTTTTCGACCACCTGCTCGCACAGCGCCTTGAGCGGACCGTAGGTGTCGCCGGTAATCTCCTCCACCGTCTCGTCTTCCAGCCTGCCAACCGGGGCGGTCTCGTCCTGACCGTATACATCGCTCCGCGCGTAGACCGACATCGTCGACACGAACAGGTATCGCTCCACCGCGTCTGCCAGCAGCTCCGACGACTGCCGCACCACCCGGGGGACATAGCCGCACGTGTCGATCGCTACATCCCACGTTCGCCCGCGCAGTGGAGCGAGACCACCGTCACGGTCGCCGTGCAGCCGTTCCACCCCGGAGAAGAGATCCGGATTGTGCACGCCCCGATTGAAGGTCGTGATCTCGTGCCCCGCGGCCAGCGCCCGCTCGACGAGATGGCGTCCCAGGAACACCGTACCGCCGATAATCAGTAGCCTCATGGAACTACCTGTCCGTCTGCACGGTGTGGGTTTGCGGCCGTCTCGCGCGCATCAGCGGCCCGCTGCCGGCGAGTCTACCGCGTCCCCTGCCCCGCAAGTTCTTCAACCCGTGACGCTTTCCACCACTCCGGTGAGGGCGGGCACGAACGACGTCAGCGCCGCGGCGGTCGGATCCGGTGGCTCGAGGGACTCCTCGCGGGCGTAGCGAATCACCAAATCGGAGAGCCGGTCCACCACCCAGTCGAAGTTCCACTGTTTCACCGACGCGGGCTCGCAGTCCGGCGCCGGGTTGAGGAAGTCGATGGCGTACGGCACCCCGTCGCGAATCGCGAACTCCACCGTGTCCATGTCGTAGCCCAGAGCCCGCGTCAGCGCCAGGCAGTGATCGGTAATCAGATCGTGCAATGCCGGGGAGAGCCGGGTGTCCTGCCGGTACCGCTCGAAGTACGGTGCCGAGTAATCGTAGCCGGAGATGAGCACGTGCTCCCGCCCGATGACGAAGCAGCGGGCGTAGTTCTCGTAGTCGATGAACTCCTGCAGGATCATCTGTAAATGGCCACTCTGCTCCCAGGCCGCCTGCAGCTCGTCCAGGCTCCGCACCACGCTCACGTTCTTCGAGCCGCCTCCCCAGGCCGGCTTGAGGACTGCCGGCAGACCGGTATAGGCCGTCATCTCCTCCCAGTTGGGAGGCATCTCCAGGTTGCGCAGCGACTCGTCGATGATGTCGGCTTCGTACGAGCGATTCGGCACCAGCACCGTCCGAGGCACGTTTACTCCAAGCTGCCCCGCGATCACGCACTCGACGAACTTGTTGTCGGCGGTCCACCAGAACGGATTATTGATGACGATAGCGCCGCCGGCTACCGCCTTGTCCACATAGGCGCGGTAGAACGGCACTTCGTGGCTGATCCGGTCGACAACGACGCGATAGGGGATCGTCGCATCCATTCGGATCGCTCCCAGTCGTGCCATCTCGGCGGTGATGTCGCCGCCGCCCTTCTCGTTGATCCGTTCGATCAGCGCATCGGGAAAGGCCCGTTCTCGCCCGACGATGACGCCTACTCTGGTGCTGTCCGCCATCTTCTCAGCCCTCCACCGATCCTGCCGGCTCGCGTACGCCGTGCATGGTCTCCTCCGCCAGAAAGTCGACAACCGCCTTCAAGTCACCGCACTGCTCGAAGATCCTCTGCTGGCGATCGGCGCCGGTGCCCTCCTTCAGGATCATCTCGACCGCCCGCAGCGCGGAACGGCTCCCCAGGTCGTCCACCACGTCGTCCACGAACTCCAGGAGCTCGTGAGCCAGCTGGCGCATCGGCACCTCCTGCTCCTTGCCAAAGTCGATGAGGTTGCCGTCGATGCCGTAGCGCATTGCCCGCCAGCGATTCTCGGCAATCAGGGCACGCTGATAGATGCGGAACCCCAGGTTGTTCACGCGCAGCTTGGCGAGCTTGGCCACCACCGCCTGGAACAGTGCGGCAAAGGCCACCGTCTCGTCCACGCGCGTCGGCATGTCGCAGACGCGGAACTCGAGCGTATTGAACTTGGGATGCGGGCGAATATCCCACCAGATCTTCTTCGGCTCGTCGATTGACTGGGTCCGGATCAAGGTATCGACGAACCTCCGGTAGTCATCCCATGAAGCGAACTGGTCCGGAATGCCCGAGCGCGGCATGCGGCCCCAGATGACGGAACGGTACGACTTGATCCCCGTATCCCGTCCCTCCCAGAACGGCGAGTTGACGGACAGCGCCAGGATGTGTGGAAGGAAGTACCGCGCCTCGTTCATGATCTCGATCGCCTGATCGCGGTCGTCGACGCCGACATGCACGTGCAGCCCGTACACCGCGATAGACCGGGCAATCTCCTGGAGCTGCTCGGTCAGCGTGATGTAGCGGTCGTCGGGTGTCAGCTCGAGATCCTGCCAGGCCGCGAACGGATGGGTGCCCGACGCCACCACGCGTCCACCGGCGGACTCTGCGAGATCGCCGACTGTGCGGCGGAGATGAATCACCTCCCGGCGCGCCTCGTCGACGTCGTGGCAGATCACGGTCCCCACCTCGACCATGGCCTGGAAAATCTCCTGTTTGATCTGCTCCTGCAGAATCTCCTTGCCGCTCTCCAGGATTTCGGTGAAGGACGAGCGGAGATCGCGCGTCTCGGGATCGATAACTTGAAACTCTTCTTCGATTCCGACGGTGAACTCGGTCTGAATTTTCACTCTGCCTCCTCGACCAGCAGCGTCGGCGCCGAGCTTCCGGTGCCCGCCGTCACGTTCAGCAGCGGGCTCCCGGACATGCGCGTGAGAATGCAGCCCATCTGGCCGTCGAACAGCAAGGGATTGGTATCCACCCACATCGACACGAGCTTGACACCATCATCCCAAATGGGAAACGGCCCTTCGGGCACCGGCACGCGCTCCTGCACGATGTAGTCCCCCGCGAACGCCGTCTCCAGCGCTCGTTCCCATGGCTCCTCGTCCATATCCCAGCCAAGCAGAATCCCCTTGCCCCCGTAGTCGTCTGCCGGCTTGACGGCGAAGCGGTCCTTTTCGTCGATTAGCAGCCGGTAGAGATCGACTGCCCGGCCATGGAAGTCCGTCTCCCCTGGGCGGACCCGGCGGGTCCAGGGAATCGTCCCCTCCATGACTCGCCGCTCCTCGTCGGACATCGCAACGTCCAGCACCCCTTCGCTCAGCAGCGCGAAGACGGTCTTCTTGTGGAGCAGCTTGGAACGTGGTGAGTTGACCATGCACACCGCCCCGTCGCGATACGCCTGGAGCAACGGTTCGACCTCCTGCGCTCGATCGATCAGCTCATGAAGGAGGGCGCGCCGGTAGACCAGGGTGATCGCCTGATCGCCCGCCCACAGCTTTCCACCGCGGTACTCCAGCAGTCTGGGATCGGCGATGACGGTCTCGACGCCGCGCTCGCGAAAGTGCTCGGCACACAGCTCGAAATCCCGGCCGGTGACGACGTCGGGCCAGTCGATAACCGCTATCGACGGCGATCCGGCACCTCCCCACTCGCGGTAGGCGCGCAGCAGCGCGTCCAGGAGATGGCTCCGACCCTGCGCCTGTGGTGACCACAGCCTGTCTCCCGCCCAGGCTTTCATGGCGGGCAACCGGTCGAAGACCTGGGTGAGGCAATCGCAGAATCCAATGCCGGCCGGGCTCTCCGCGTTGTACTCGATGAACTTGATGCCGTCCGGTCCAGAGAACGAGTCGAGGCGGGAGGTCACTGTGAAACCTCGATATCCTGGATCGATCGACCAGAGCTCGCGCTCCTCGGTGGAGGCGCCCACCTGGTCGAGCAGCGCGTCCGAACGCAGCAGGAACTCTCCGGCGCGCTCCAGCAGGCCCGCGATGACCGCCGCGGTCCGGCCCAACGTCTCCGCCTGCCCCGCCGCAAAGAAACGCGGCTGCATGACATTGCAGAGCCGGCGGTCGCGGATCATGAGGCGCAGACGCCGGTGCGCCTCCACCAATCCCTCGTGAGTGGCACGTGCCACTTCTTCATCCGCGAGCAACACCGCTCGATACGATTCGGCTGCCCGCTCGGCAGGATTCGCGTCTGTCACGGCGGCGGTGCCACCCGGCGTGCGTCGCTCCACCCGGCGCTCTCCTCTGCTTGCCCCGATTATGCCACTCGGGTCATGGAGGTCCCGCGCTCGCCCGAAATACGCGAGAGCCGCTAAGCCGTCAAGCTCCTTGTTCGTGAGATACTGACCACGTGACCGGCTGCGCCCGCAGCCACGCAGCGGAGCCGCCTGCACCCAATTCCACACCCCCGAGCTTGAGTCAGTGCCGCCCATGCGGTACGCTTATTTCTGCGAACGTCAGACGCTATGAAGATCCTCACACTGGTCCTGGCCGCGACCCTCGCGGCCACCACCTTCTCGGCGCCGGCTGCGATCCACGGCGACACTGCTCCCGGCGTCGCCGTGTCGGTGAGTCCGGCGGACGGCGATGCAACCACCCCGCGCGACGTCACATTCTCCGGGCTGCCGGCCGGATCGCAGCCGATCGCCTGGCTCTTTGACCCCACGGGGAATGAGAGCCCACTGCCGGCCACGGCCGACACCACCGGTGCCGTCTCCTTGCACCTCACGCCGCCGGACGGCTCGTGGGCGCTCGGTCTGTATCGCGTGGTCGTGGCGCAAGCCGGCGGCGACGCAGTCAGCGCGACCTTCGCCGTGTCGGATGGAGCTCCGCGGCTCGAGGAGGAGCCGGTCCTGCCCTCGCCGACCTCCGCGTTCAGCCTGATCGGCACGGGCTTCCCGCCCGGGCAGACGATCGGCCTGACTCTGACTCTCACCGGTGGTTTCGGCGATCGTCCGCTTCGAACCACGACCGACGCGAGCGGTTCCTTCGATACATTCGTGTGGCCCGAACAGGTTGGTCTCCCATTCTTTCCGGCCGGTCAGTACCGCGTGCGAGTCGGCGCTTTCGGTCTGGAAACCAGTTTCTGGGCGCGCGAGCACCCGGTGAGCTCCACGATGACGCTGGACGGACCGGTATCTCGGAGCGGATCAACGACCATCCACTTGCGATGCTACCGGCGCAACCGGTACGTCTGGGCGGTGTATGCCGGCACAAACGGGGCGATCGAGGGCCAGCTCCTGCTCGGCCCAACCGACAGCGCCGGCGCGGTCGACGCCTCCGTCGACCTGAGCGGACTCGCACCGGGCACCTATCTCCTCGCGACGCCGTACGACTGGGGCGAAACCCAGTTCGTGGTCTCGGCCCCGACCCCGACTGCCACTCCCACCTCAACGCCGCGTCCGGTCCACCATCACAAGCCCTGCAGCAAGAAGGAGAGGCAGCGAAAGCGCTGCCACAAGTAGAGAGCTCTCCCCGGCTGGTGCTGGTTCCGGACTAGAGGCGGGCGCGCCGTTCGATGGTGTGAAGCTCTGGCGGGATTCGCCGCTTCGAGCGGGGCGAGGGAGATTCGAGGCCGCCGTCCAGCACGCGCAGGCGCAACAGCCGGTCGAGATCGTCTTCCAGCCCGGCATGGATCAGGACGTGGCCGAGCTGCCGGAACGCATGGATTGTCGCCTGGTAGCTCGATGAAGCCGGATCTTCCTCACTCAGGTCCCGCTGCAAGCTCACATACTGCCGGATCAGTCTCCGCCTTTCTCCCGGCCGCCTGGCAAAGCTGCCTCCGTCGAGTACCATGGCCCTCCTCTGTGTGCCTCTCGCCACATGATGCGAGAGCATCGCTTCTATGCAGCAAGAACCGTGCCCGGCAGGGGCCACCCGCCCGTGGTTCACCGGGCGGTGCCGACGCCCTGACCGCCGGTCATGCGAGGCGGGGTGAGGCGGCGACGGAGAGGGCCCTACGGCGCCCAACGTGAGACGCGGTCAACCTCCGGGCTGCCGGCCGGCGCGCCGCTACTTCTGTCCGAGGGTTACTTTCAAGGTCAACGTACGCCCGTTGCGCCAGACCGTGAGCGTCACCCTGTCTCCGGGAGCGTGCTGCGCGACGATGTCGCTGATGGTTATCGACCCCGCGAGCGACTGGTTATCCACCTTGGTGACAATGTCGCGCACCTGGAGTCCCGCCCGCTGCGCTGGTGATCCTGCTTCGACCTTCATGATGTAGGCGCCGACCGGGAGATTGTAGAACGTCGCGGTCTGCGAGTCGACCGGCTCGTACTGCACGCCGAGATAGGCGGGGGGCTTGTTGAGCATGAGACGCGCCGCCACCGTCTTGACGGTGTTGCTGGGAATCGCGAAGCCGAGCCCCACTGCGACAACCGATTGGCTCCCACCGAAGATATCCGTCGACTGCGTTCCGCGGTCGATCGCGGTGTTCACCCCGATGACCTGGCCGTGCGCGTCGATCAGCGGGCCGCCGCTGTTGCCTTGATTGATCGCGGCGTCGGTCTGGACCATGTTGTAGAGGCTCACCCCGGTCGGCTCGGTGATCGTGCGCCCGAGAGCGCTGACCACACCCGAGGTCACCGTATTCCGGAAGTCGCCCAGAGCGCTGCCAATGGCGAGCACCGGCTCGCCCGGCTGCAGCTTGCTGCTGTCGGCAAAGTGGAGCACAGCCGGCACTGGCGGGTTTACTTTGACCACTGCCAGGTCGTGCAGTGGATCGGCCCGCACGATATGGCCGGTCGTCTTGATTCCGTTGGAGAACACCACCTGAACGGTACTCGAGCTGGCGTTCGCGACGACGTGATTGTTCGTCACAATGTCGCCCTGGCTGTTGACGATGAAGCCGCTGCCCTCGTCCACCGCGCCTGGAATGCTATTTCCAAAGAGATCAACGCTAGCCTTTTGATGGTTCACAATCGTCACCACTGCCGGTCCGGCCTGGCGCGCCACCTGAGTCCAGGACAGCGGAGCGGCGCTCGGTGCGCTGGAGTCGACCACGGGACTGGAACCGCCGGATGGTGCCTGCACGACCTGGCGGATGATCTTTGGCGAACTGACATGATTGGCGACAACCGCCCCGCCGATCCCGCCGAACACGAGAGCCACCACGGCGACGGCGACCGCAGCGGCGAGTCCGAATTGCGATCGGGTTTGCATTCGCTTCCTCGAAGTGTCTGGGGAACTAGGGCGTACTCGCCCCGAACCCCAGTATCGGGCACCAAGATTAAAGCCAGATGGGACATCTACTGCCCGGGCTGAGCCTGGTGGAGATCACTTCCTGCACTGGCTGTCATATCTCTTGCGGGCGCGGTGCTATTGAATGTAGACGAGAGGGGTGATCGACTGTGCAAACTGCTTCCCCCACGGCAACGGCGACGTATCGTCCTCGGACGCTGCTCCTGATCGCGATCGCATTCAATCTCCTCCTGATCGGCGGACGCGCGATGCTTTATTCACCGCTGTTGTCCCAGCCGGGCGGTGTGACCTATCTCCTCGAACCAGTGGCTCTCTTGCTCGTCTATGCGCTCATCACCATATGGGTCACCGCAGCAACCACGTCCGATCGCGACCGGGCACTCCACTACGGAAGCATGATGGGGGTTGTCACGGGTGTGCTGTGGATCATCAATCTCGCCCTCGAAACCTTCGCCGATCTCTCCGCACTGAAACTGCTCGCGACCGCACCATTTTTGCTGGGTGGCTTCGCACTCTGGGGTGTCGCCGGCTTCCGAACCGCGCAGCGGACAGGGTCGATTCCTTCGGGCGTGGTGGCGGCGATCTGGAGCGCGATAACTTGCGTGCTCATGACAATCGCGTTTGGCTTGCTCCTGACATTCACCGCTTTGCCCCATCTCGAGAATCAGCTTGTCGCCGATCCAGACTTTCTTCGGAGCCACTGGCGGGATCTACGCGCCTTTGCCATCGCCAGCTCGTTCGACAGTGCCTTCTCTCACCTGCTGGGCGGCCGGCTGATCGGGACGATCGTGGGAGCCGCAGGCAGCTGGCTCAGCCTGTTGGCTCGCCACAACTCGAGCGCCTCGGACTAGGGTCATCGAGCTCTGGGGCAATGTTTCGGAAAGCCTTCGGTCCAAGTCGAGGACGTCCGTCTCGCCATGACTGCCTTCAGGCATCCCGGCACCATCGGTGGCCGGCCAGCGGTTATTTTGCGCTACCCGAATGCGGGCTGCTCACTCGGTAAGCAGGTCGGCGAGGTGAGCAAGCGAGTTGTCCAGGTGCTCCGGCGGGAACGGTGGGAAGCCGATGCGCTGTCGGATGGACCGTGGGACGGCCGACCAGTCATAGGAGAGCGTGACCGTGGTCGTCGAGGGCCCGGCCGGTGTCAGGTCGTAGCGCCAGATCCAGCCGCCGAAGCCAAGCGTCCCGTCGCCGGCGTCGTAGCCCGGCTCCCAGGAGATGGCGCGCGGCGGGTCGAACACCCGCACCCGGTTGGCCGTCTGGTAGCTTCCGTCAGGGTGGTTGGGGTGGTACATCGACATCCGGAAGATCTGACCGGCTTCGGTTAGCGGAGTGTCGTCGAGCGATTCGGAGACCCAGCCAGTGCCGTCGATGGCGGCATGCTTTGCCGGGTCGGCTAGAACCGCGAAGATTGCGGCTGCCGGCGCGTTGATGACCTTGCTGGCACTGACACTATCGTCGGCCATGGAGATACCTTCTCATTGAGCCTGGCCCGTCACCCTTCAAACGTTCGCTGGTTCCGGAGATCATCGCCGGCAGGGCCCCCGCCTAGACCGTACCATTGGCGCGATCGATCCAGCGCTTCTCACCTCGGCCGTGAAGACACACTGCACGTCCGTCCAGAAGCCTTCGCAGACTGAGCCGGGGACAACCCACGATATGTTGTCGCCGCCATCTGGGTGCTTGCCGGAAACCGGCAGAAATCGGATGCGGAGGCGCCCGACACGGCCGAACGCCTCCACGCAGTGCTGAATCCCGATCAGGCGGGGACTTCAGCGCGTCCAGTCTGCGGAAGGGCACCCAACTGTTCCAGCAGACTCAGTCGGTCGAACTGACCACGGAACTCAACAATCCTGCCAGCCGCAATCCGATAGAACACCGTGCCCGGGACAGCCACCTGCCGGCCTGTGGCCCGAATAGTCTGGAACTCACCCACGTGCGTTCCGTGCCCGGTCCACCGCTCGGCGACCCGGTCACCCTCGCCGACAAGCTCCTCAACCTCAGAGTGCCAATCCGGGAACGCGCCCCGAAGCAAGCGGGCAAAGCTTTTGAGCGCCAGGGGATCCTCAACCGTCTGGTTATTCACCATGATCGCGACGCCTTCCGCCATAAGCTCATCAACAGCCGACTCGTTTCCACTGCTCCAGAATTCGTCTACGAACCGGGCCACCAGCGCCTTGTTGTCCTCGATCGTCATGTGCCATCTCCTTTCGAGATACGGTCTATCAAGGTCACTCTAGGTTCGGTTCTTCTGCGGCACCATCCCAGAAAGCTGGGATTTTCGCCGTCTCCCAAAGGCTATAGACTGTTGTCGTCATGAAGATCCAGGGACAGCGGGCTCGTCAAGACATCGTGCGGCTCTCGCATAGGGGCTTGGATTCTACGGTCCTGAGACGCGAAGTCCTGAGGACGCTGAAACGAGTCATCCCTATCGACGCTGCCTTTTTCGCCACCACCGATCCAGCCACACTCCTGTTCACCAGTGCCGTGGTCGATGATGTCCTGAGCCGTCAGACGGCGCTGTTCCTCCAGGATGAATTTCTCGAGGATGACGCAAACAAGTTTGCCGAGCTTACCAGGCGTAGAGGGCACGTGAGCAGCCTCTTGGAAAGTACCCGCAGAGTCCTGGCTGCAAGCTGGCGCTACCGAGAAATCCTGGAGCCGGCTGCCCTTGGTGACGAGCTCCGAGCTGCTTTGATGGTCGACGGCGCATGTTGGGGAGTACTCTGTCTGCACCGTGAGAGAGCACGGGTCGGGTTCAGCCCAGCCGAGCAGGCGTTCCTGGCACGTGTTGCGCCTCATATCGCGATTGGTCTTCGCGCCGCCGTCACGCGGGACGCGGTCGAGACGTCTCTGGAGCACGACGGCCCGGGCCTCGTGCTGTTGACCGACGACCTCTCCATCATCGCCATGTCCGCGGTCGCAGAGCGGCTGATCCAGGACCTGGACGGCATAGACTCTCAAGCATCCGGGCTCCCCTGGGCCGTGACCTCGGTGGCAGCACGACTCCGTGAGCTGGAAATGGGTGCTCGTGACGCTAGCGAGCCCCGCGTTCGGGTGCGGACACGAGGGGGGGAATGGCTGGCCGTTCACGCAACGCGTATGGCCGGCGGTGAGACGCGCCAGATCGCTGTAATCCTGGATAGGGCCCAGCCTATGGAGATCGCCCCACTCATCGTTCAGACCTATGGCCTCTCGCCACGGGAGAGCGAGATCACGCGCCTTATAGCACAGGCGTTTACAACATCGGAGATCTCCGCCACATGCCACATTACGGCTGACACAGTGCAGGACCACTGCAAATCCATCTTCGAAAAGGTCGGCGTGCGGAGTCGACGCGAGCTCGTGGCGCAGCTCTACGAGCGCCATTTTCGGCATTAGCAGGTCAGAGGGCGCTGCGTACCGAGGACACAGCCGTTAGGGCAGAAGCGCCTGAGGGTGTTCCTCGCCTCTCCTGGCCAGCGCAGCGTTCCCCAGCAACGATTCTTCGGGAGCGCATTACTGGCGTGTCCAGATGGCTCAACTGCTCAGTACTCTTGCCTTCCGAGCGCCCCGGTGGTGAACACGAAGCGAAACAGGAGCACGCGGTGGGCGTCTCGCTTGCCTTCTCGGCCTATAGTGTCTTGCAGGGTGCGACCCCCTTCGCGGTGGTCGAGCTGCCGCGGCCCGGTGTCGCCCTCCGCTGCCGGTGGCGTCGACGCACCGCGCAGAAGCAGAGGTGCAAAGCGCGACGCGATTACCGACTACCAAGGTTACGGAGACTCCCGAATGGCACTCTACGCGATCTTCTCCGACATTCATGCCAATCTCCCCGCCCTTCAGGTAGTGCTGGCGGACATCGAGCGGCGACAGACCGAGCGGCCGTTCGACGGCGTCTACTGCCTCGGCGATCTGGGCGGCTACGGGGGCCAGCCCAATGAGGTGCAAGAGTGTGTAATGCAAGGCGGTTACCCGACCATCTCGGGGAACTACGATCAGAACGTCGGATTCAACGGACCCGACTGCGGATGCCATTACATCAAGCCTCTCGACATCGCCATGAGCGACATCTCGTTTGGGTGGACGAAGGAGCACACGACCGACCAGAACAAGGTCTGGCTGCGGGAACTGCCCGCGGAGATCCGCTTCAGCGCCGGCGGCAGGAGGGTGCTCCTCTGCCACGGATCGCCGCGCAGCAACACGGAGTACCTCTTTGAGAACCGCTCCGACGGCTACCTCCGACAGTTCACCGCCGGAGGTAGAGCGGACGCGCACGCCGATGTGATCGTCTTCGGGCACACCCACGTGCCCTACCACCGCGAGGTAGACGGCGCGCACTTCGTGAACAGCGGAAGCGTGGGGCGTCCGAAGGACGGTGACCCTCGAGCCGGATACTGCCTGCTCGAGATCACCCCGGAGGCAGTCACGTCGCGGCAGCTGCGGCTTCCTTACGATCTAGAGCAGGCGTGCGCTCAGCTCGCTGCCGCCGGCTTGCCCGACTACTTCGCCGAGTACCTCCGCACGGGGGGCGAGGTCCCGGACGGCTGGATCGCCGCCCACGTTGACCTCGACCGGACAGCCGGGGTCGCCGCCGAGTCCTGATGCCGAAGCTGGCCGCGCCCAGCCAGGCCAGGGCTTGGCACCGCGCATGACTCGCCAACCGCGGGCCGTTCCGATCGCCGCTCTACAATGACACCAGGGCTGGGAGCGCTGGAGAGTTCTATGGCCGAGGCAACGGGAGCGAAGCGACAAGCGCTGCACACCCCGGCGCGCGTGTTGATCGTGATCGATCAGCCGCTCCTGGCCGAGGTCGTCAAGCTCGCCCTGAACCACGGCGTCTTCATCCCGCGCGTCGCCCCGGACGTGAGCCAGGCCACCGAGTCACTGCGGACCTGGCAGCCTCACATGGCCATCGTCGACATGGATATCTCCCGCGGAGGCCTCCTTGGAGAGCTGGGTGAGACCGTTCCCGGCGCCAACCGGACGCCGATTGTCGCGCTCACCCGGCGAGGCGACCTGAGGACCACGCTCGCCGCCTTCGACTGGGGCGTGGACGACCTCCTCACCGTGCCGTTCCCACCGGAGGAGCTCCTGGCCAGAACCCTGGCCGTCATGCGTCGCACCTATCGGGCGACGATTTCGTTCACTCCGACGATTCGGCTGGGCGAGCTGGAGATCGACATCCTCAATCGCCGGGTGCGGGCGGGTGAGAGCGAGCTCCACCTCACGCCGCTCGAGCAAAATCTGCTATACCTCCTGGCAGCCAACGCCGGGCGATTGCTGACCCGGGACGAGATCCTGGATAGCCTCTGGGGCGTCGACTATGTGGCGGACAGCAACGTGGTGGATCGGCACGTCCGTAACTTGCGCGCCAAACTACAGAACGACTCGCGTCGACCTCGCTACATCGCCACGGTGCCAGGACGAGGGTACCGGTTCATCCCCACGGACACTGGAGAGGGGCCCACTCTACCCACCAGCTGAGAGAGCCTTTCAATATCCGTAGGCCGTCGCCTCCGTGTCCGGATCCGGAGGGTGCGAATCCTCCCTGGGTCCTGCCGCCCGGCATGAAGAAACTTCATATCTTGCCGCGCGCGGTTCGCTACGCTGAAGGGGAGCCGGGAGTGGCTGGAGCAGTGCGCTAGCAGGAAACGGGCTCGCCCTGGTGGTGACCCCTTGTTGCCCTTGGTTCTCGCTCCCGCGCTCCGCGGGTAGAAAGGGACGGCATTGGTGCGCGAGCACGAAGACGATGCAGGCGAATCGGTGCTCCGCCACGAGCTCGAAACAGCGCTCGCGTACACCATGGGCGCGCTTGACGGACTGGAATGCCGGGAGCATGACACGCGATTGTCCTTGCTTCACCGTGTGGGATCAGGAGCGACGCGATGATCGGAGCCACCGTGGTGATCGTCGACGATCACCCGGAGATCCTCGACCTCCTGCAAATTCTCCTGGAGGACGAAGGATATCGCGTGGTGACCGTGGTCGAGCCAGGGGCGATCCCACGAGCCATTGAAGGGCACGAACCGTCAGTCTTCCTTATCGATCTCATGCTGCCCGGGCTCAACGGCATTGCTCTGGCCGAGCACCTGCGCTCCGGGACGCATGGCATGACTCCGTTCATCGCGATGTCGGCGTCAGGTGCAATGATCCGCCGGGCGGCCGATTCTGGGCGCTTCATTGATACGCTCCAGAAGCCGTTCGACGTGGACGAGCTATTGGGATGTCTGGCGCGACACCTGCCCGGCAGGCAGGACGGCCGCCCCGATGCATAGGTTCCAACACCGGACAACGCACACCCTGCAGATAGCTGAAAGCGGGATGTAGTCATGATCATCGGACCCACCATCGCCGCAGTTGTGGTGGTCTTGTTTGTCCTGGTGGTGGGTCTGAGGGCCATACGGCTGGTTCCCCAGGCAAGAGTCGTGGTCATTCAACGGTTGGGACGGTACCTGAAGACCGCCGGGAGCGGACCGGTCTTCGTGATCCCCTTCATCGACAGGATCCTCCCCACTATTGACCTGCGGGAGCAAGTGGTTCCTTTCGATCCCCAGTCGGTGATTACCTCCGACAATGTCGGCATCCAGGTTGCGACCGTCGTCTACTACCAG
>DATGJB010000115.1:0-20965 GCA_035295425.1 Chloroflexota bacterium
CACTCCGGACCCCGGCACGTGGTCGGGTCGCGAGAGTGGCCGCGACGTGGACGGGAGTGGAGAGGGAGTGCGGGCCGTGCAACCATGCGATAGGCCAGCCGATCACACGGCCCGCAAGGAAGGAGAGGCGTTAGAGGAAAAGCGAGCCCCGGTCTTGACTCGCTAATGACCACGATACCCTGCTGCCATGAGAGGACGGTTTGAGAGAGGTGAACAGAGTCTTACAGCGGTCCCGCCGGCGCGGTGGACGAAATGGTGAATTGATTCGTGGAAGCCGTTCGTCTCAGGTAGATTCGCGGTGGAGGAATGTGCCTGCTGCTCTCACGCCACGCGGTAGATAGGGTCTTCAATTCACTCGTGCCGGGCCCGCATGACATAACAGAGGGCAACCGCGTTCCCGACTCGAACCGTGCTGGACTACTGTCCTCGCCCGGCGTAACGTGTATCCTGGACGCGACCGCAGTGAGTGCAGAGTCGTGAGGTGATAGGTACGAACGTAGCTCTCCTGCCCGCAGCGCTTGCTGGAGTCGGTCTGCTCACGGCCCTATGGGCGCTTCTGAGCCGGCCCGGCGGCGCAGCGGCCGGCGCCGCGGAACAGCAGCCTGATGGTGACGGCGCGGCTGGTCGCCACTTGCCGATCGCGGCGTACCGTGCGGTGGTGGAAGGGGACGACGCCTTCATCTCCCACGTCACGCCGGAGCTCGAGGCGCTGCTGGGCTACACGCGGCAGGAGCTGGTTTCAGACCGGAGCGTCTGGCTGTCGATCGTCCACGAAGACGACCGGGAGCGCGTGCAGGCGGAGCGGACGCACCATGTGACGAGCGGACAGAGGCTGAGGAGCGAATACCGGGTGCGGCCGCGCCACCAGGAGACCGTGTGGGTACGCGACGAGGCGATCGTGGTGGCGACCGATGGCGGCCGCGTCCGATTCCAGCACGGGGTGCTCATCGACATTACCGAGCGCAAGAGTGCGGAGGAAGCGCTTGCCCACCATGTTCTCCACGACAGCCTGACGGGACTGCCTAATCGAGCGCTCTTTATGGACCGGCTGGAGCAGTCCGTTCGCGCCGCTCGACGGTCCGGGGCCACGGTGGCTCTCCTCGTCATGGACCTGGACCGTTTCAAGGAGATCAACGAGGCGTTCGGTCACCGGTACGGCGACGAGGTGCTGCGACGAATTGTCGATGGCCTGCGCGGCGTCCTGCGGGAGTCCGATACCGTGGCGCGCCTGGGCGGCGATGAGTTCGGCATGCTGTTACCGGCGGTCGATGTGCGCGGGGCCGCGCTCGCCGCGCAGAAGATCGCTCACGTCCTGCGAACGCCGTTCGAGGTGGCGGGACAGATATTTGAGGTCGGAGCGAGTATCGGAATCGCGCTGAGCCCGGCTCACGGTGATGACGCCGACTCGGTCCTCCAACGAGCGGAAGTAGCGATGTACGCGGCGAAACGCGGGCAGACGGACTTTGCCCTGTATGAGCCCGAACAAGATCCTCACACTCCGGATCGCTTCGCGCTGGTAAGCGAGCTGCGCCTCGCGATCGATGGAGAACAGCTGGTATTACATTACCAACCTCAGGCGGAGCTCCATACCGGCTCAGCGGACCATCTCGAGGCTCTGGTTCGCTGGAACCACCCCGATCGCGGCGTGCTTCGCCCGGATTCATTTCTCGGCCTCGCCGAACACGCCGGACTTATCCGTCCGCTAACCATGTGGGTTATCGAGGCGGCCCTGCGCCAGTGTCACGTCTGGCGTTCCAGTGGGCTCGAGGTCAGCGTTGCAGTCAACCTGTCGCCCCGCATCTTGCACGATCCCCGGCTGGTGCCGGCGATTGAAGGGCTGCTGGCCAAGTGGGGCACGCCCGCCGCTTGCCTCGAGGTCGAGATCACGGAGGGGGCTCTCATGGAAGACCCGTCGAGGGCGATGGAGACGCTTACCCGCTTGCATGAGATGGGCGTGACCATCTCTATCGACGATTTCGGCACGGGATACTCGTCGCTGGGATATTTGACGCGCCTGCCGGCGAGTCAGATCAAGATCGACAAGTCGTTCGTGCAGGATATGGTCACCAACCGAGACAGCGCGTTTATCGTTCGCTCCGTTATCGACCTTGGCCACAACCTCAACATGGAAGTGGTGGCGGAGGGGGTGGAGAACCAGGATACCTGGGATCTGCTGACCGAGATGGGGTGTGATGTAGTGCAGGGATTCCACCTCAGCAAGCCGTTGCCCGCCTCGGATGTGCCCCGGTGGATGGCCACCGCCGGCGCCCGTCTGGCATGCGTCACGTGAGTGAGATATCCCGCATCAATCGTGGATCCGCGGATCCGGCCCGTACGTGGTGTCGGCAGGCGCAGGGAGCGGACTGGGACGCCGGGCGGCCGGAGAGTGCTCAAACGCGTAGCGGCACGTGCCCAGTAAGAAAAAGGTAGAGCCGCCTGCGGCTCTACCTCGAGATGACAGTGGCTCCGGCGGCAGGACTCGAACCTGCGACCAAGCGGTTAACAGCCGCCCGCTCTACCGACTGAGCTACGCCGGAATGTAAAGAGCCTCGGCGGACGCTTTGCCCACGGGGCCGCCCAAGTATAGGGCGACTCTCGAGAAGTGGACAACCGCGCAAACGGCTCAGTTCTCCAGGTAGTCCTTCAGCTTGCGGCTGCGCGAGGGATGACGAAGCTTACGCAGCGCCTTCGCCTCGATCTGACGAATGCGTTCCCGAGTTACCTTGAACTCGCGCCCCACTTCCTCCAGGGTGCGGCCGCGGCCGTCGTCAAGGCCGAATCGCAGGCGCAGCACCCTTCGCTCGCGCTCGGACAGTGAGTCGAGCACCTCTTCCATGGACTCGCGCAGCATCTGGAAAGAGGCTGCCTCTGACGGAGCCTCACCGCCTTCATCGGGGATGAAGTCGCCGAGACTGCTATCCTCCTCCTCGCCGATCGGCGTCTCAAGCGATACCGGCGTCTGAGCCACTTTCATGATCTCGCGGACCCGATCGGGCGGCATATCCATCTCGAGGCCGATCTCTTCGGATGTGGGCTCGCGTCCATACTCCTGAAGGAGGCGGCGAGAGGTCCGGATGAGCTTGTTGATGGTCTCGACCATGTGCACCGGTATGCGAATTGTCCGCGCCTGGTCGGCGATGGCGCGGGTAATGGCCTGGCGGATCCACCAGGTCGCGTAAGTCGAGAACTTGTAACCCTTGGTGTGATCGAACTTTTCGACGGCGCGAATAAGGCCGATGTTGCCTTCCTGGACGAGATCGAGCAAGCCCATGCCGCGGCCGATGTACTTCTTGGCGACGCTCACCACCAGCCGAAGATTGGCCTCGGTGAGCTTGCGGCGCGCTTCCATGCCGGCATCGATCTTGGGCTGAGAGAACGGAAGCCCACTCCGACTCCTCTCGATCTCAGCATCGGCATCACGCATGGCCTGGGCGAGCGCGACTTCCTCGTGGCCTTTGAGCAGGCGAACGCGGCCGATCTCGCGCAGGTACATCCGCACCGGATCGTCCACCGCCGCTCCCTCAGCGTCGAGGACCTTCTCGAGCTCTTCAGTCGAGATCTCAGCTTCCGGAGCATCCGGCTCGTCGTCGACCTTGACATTCGCACGGGCCAGGTCCGTAATGACCTCGTCAAGCTGATCGAGGTTCTCTCCGGCACTCTCCAGAATCTCCTCAACCTCGCGCTCCGCGAGGTGGCCGTTCGCCTCGGCCTTCTGCCGGACTTCAGTCAGGTGAACTAACTGAACCTCGGGTTCCGGTTCCGCGACCGTGCTCTCTTGCAACCCATCCCCCTCTGCGTATTCGTCGAACTGAGGTTGTGCCCCACCCAAGTCACTCAGCTCCATCCGAACCGCTCGCATGTTGCGCACAGAATATCATGCCGAGCGCCGTCCTTGCCGTCACGCCGTTGCACTAACTGTAGTACGGTTCGGTGTCCACTCTCAAGCGGTGGCCAGATATCGTCAATAGCGAAAATCGTGAATCGCGCGCCATTCTTCGTCGGTTACGGTCATCCACTGGAAGAATGACGCACCGATCGCTCCCCCGGCTCGACACCCCGCCAGGAACCCTGAGACCTCGTCGGAAGAGGGGGCGAAAGGCCCCATTTCCAGGTGACCAAAGTCGTCGAACGTCTGTCCGATCGGCGCGACGCGTGCTCGGGGGGCAACTCGGTGGATGCCAGCGATAGAGTCCTGGGCGTACCGGTACCCGTACTCCCACCCATAACGCAAACCGCCGTAGTCCGGACCGAAGGCGGTCTTCGTCTCGTGCCAGTAGTCCATTGGCGCGGTGACATCATAGTCGCGCGCAACATCTACGAACGGGTAATCGGGCTGAGATTGAGGCGGGTAGGTAACTCCCACGAGCAAAAAGCCACTGCCCAGATACCAACGCACGAGGTCCGAGTAGACACGAACGGTGGAGGGCGTCGCATTCGTTTCCAGATCGGCTGCGATACCGTCGAAACTCTGGCCGGTGCTGGTTCGGTACGCGGCGAGGAGACGTGTCAGGCGCACATCAGCCCCCAGGTCGTGGAGGTACGGAAACATCCAGGCAATCACGGCGATGTGCCGGCGGTGGGCTGCTTCGATCATCGGCCCGACCACTCCTCGCCCATGGAAACCCAGGGGCGAGATGGCTGATTCCACGTACAGGTGTGTGACGCCGTCGCCGGCCGCAGCCCGTGCCACCGCGTCCGGGGAGCTTTCTGCCATCGTGCCGAGAGTCAGCCACATTCCCTTTCCAGACGCGAGCCTCCACTGGGCGGATCCCGTTCCATTGGCCGGACCTCGCGACATCCGGACCGTCCAGCCCGGCACCCAGCTGTTGCCGGTTTCGTACCAGACTTGGCCGTTTCCGGTCTGTTGCCAGGCGCGCACCCTGACGGACTGCCCTGGCAGGTATCTCGCCACGGCGACACCGTCGGGTCGGGAACGGGCGCTGGTCGCCGCGACCACCGCCCCAGACGCATCGATTCTCTGCGGCGGAACAGTCTGAATCGACAGCCGCAAGCCCGGCGCGCGATACGTCGATTTTGTTTCCCAGGGCCGTCGGGACGACAGACCGGCAGTCGGGGCCCAGCCCGACGCACTCGCCCAGAACCGGATGTGGGTCCAGCCTTCCCGCCGGCTGAGCGCTTCGACCTGGGTCTGCTGAACTAGGGTCGCTATGGCGCGGGCGTGCGAGGACGGCGCCGTGTGTACACGAAGCGTGGAGGCGACCACGGTCACGATCCGCGGCTTCGCGGTTCCCGCGCTACTCGCCGGGAGGTCGATCGCTCCCGCTCGCGCTGAGGGTGAGGAAGTAAGGACGAGCGTGCCCGTCAGTACAGCGACCAGGCGGTGGACCGGCATCAAGACTCGAGGTGGCCGCGCTCCCGCAAGTAGCGATAAAACTTGAGCCGCGCAACCTCGGGCTTCGACAGTCGCCGCTCAAGAATCTGCTGAATGGCGAAGCCGGCCCCGAGTGCGGCGAGCGCCGCGAGGGCCACGGCCAACCCCACGGCCGTGCTCGGTTTCTGAGCCAGTTCGATACCCTGAGGCTCCCGCTCGGATTCCGAACCTGCGGCCATAATTCCCTCCCTCGGCTTCGAAAGTCGGCACAGTATATCCCACCTAGAATGAGTCATGCAGGCGCACGGAGCGGGCGGGAAGGGCAGCGCGAGGCGATGGCAAACCGCCTAGCCGGCGAGACGAGTCCTTACCTCCAGCAGCACGCGGGAAACCCGGTGGACTGGTATCCGTGGGGATCGGAAGCTCTGGCGCGCGCCCGAGCCGAGGATCGCCCGATTCTGGTCAGCATCGGGTACTCGGCGTGTCATTGGTGCCATGTCATGGCGCACGAGTCGTTCGAGGATCCGGAGACCGCCGCGCTCATGAATGAGGCTTTTGTCAACGTCAAGGTCGATCGCGAGGAGCGTCCCGACGTCGACTGCATCTACATGGAGGCAGTTCAGGCGCTCACCGGACACGGAGGCTGGCCCCTCAACGTATTCCTGACTCCGGACGGGAGGCCTTTCTTCGGTGGAACGTACTTTCCGCCGGTGTCTCGTCACGGAATGCCGAGCTGGAAATCCGTTCTGGTCGCTGTCCGTGACGCGTACCGGGATCGGCGTGAAGATGTGCTCCAGAACGCGGAGGCGCTCACGTCGTACGTCCGGCAGGCGCAGAATCTTCCTGCTGGTGAAGGCGTGCTCGCAGTCGACGTCCTGCGCCGAGCACTCGAGACGTTGTCCGGTCAGTTCGACTGGTCCGACGGTGGGTTCGGCTCCGCCCCAAAGTTTCCGCAACCGCTCACCCTCGACCTGCTATTGCGTCTGGGGCGACGGCTGCACGACACACGCGCCCTTGATTTTGTGCAGCTGACCCTCGATCGCATGGCGGCGGGCGGTATCCACGACCAGCTTGGCGGCGGCTTTCACCGCTACTCGGTTGACGGGTACTGGCTGGTGCCACACTTCGAAAAGATGTTGTACGACAACGCCCTGCTGGCGATGGTGTACCTGCATGCGTTTCTCATTACCGGGTCCTCCAACTACCGGCTCGTTACCGAGCAGACACTCGACTACGTGCTGCGGGAACTGCGAAGTCCGGAGGGAGGATTCTTCTCGGCGCAGGATGCCGACAGCGAAGGCGTGGAAGGAAAGTACTACGTCTGGACGCCGGACGAAATCGATTCGGCAGCCGGCCCGGCTGCCGAGCTCGCCATCCTCCACTTCGGCGTGACGGCCGGAGGCAACTTCGACGGGCGAACAATCCTGACCAGTTCCGTGTCGCCGGCGCAGATCGCGCAGCGCACCGGCGAACCGCTTGCCGCGGTCCAGGACGGTCTGGAGCGCGCCCGGAAAGCCCTTCTCGCCGCTCGCACCCGGCGTGTCCCTCCGGCCACCGACACCAAAGTCCTCACGTCGTGGAACGCGCTTGCGATTCGCGCGCTCGCCGAGGCGGGTCGCAGCCTGCAGCGCCCTGACTACACGCGTGCCGCCGAGGACGCGGCGCGGTTTCTCCTTACGGCCCTTCGACCCGCCGGTGCCCTGCTGCGCAGCTGGCAGGGAGCCGCCAGTGGCGTGCCGGCATTTCTCGAAGACCACGCGTACCTGGCCGAGGCGCTCATCTCGCTGTACGAGGTCACCGGCCGGGTCGAGTACTATCACGAAGCCCGCGGTCTCTCAGACGAGATGGAGCACCGCTTCGGGGACGAGGCCGGTGGCGGTTACTTCGACGCGCCGCTGAGTGAGGACCTGGTCGTCCGCCCGCGCAGCTTCTTCGACAATCCGATTCCTTCGGGAAACGCGTCAGCTGCATCTGCGCTGCTGCGCCTTGCTGCGCTGGACGGCGACACGCGCCACACCGCGTCCGCAGAGCGTATACTTCGTTCGGCTGGGGAGCTACTGCACCGTGCCCCGCAGGGCGTACCGTACCTGCTGTCCGCGCTGGACTCCTACCTCGCCGGCACCCTGCAGGTTGCGATCGTTGGAACGAGCGGGCAGGAGCTCGCGGAGCTTGCTGACGTGGTCTTCGGGCTCTATCTCCCGGAGAGGGTCCTCGCCGCCGGCCGCGAGAGCGAAGTACCACTGCTGGACGGACGGATGACGGTGGGCGGAAAGGCCACGGCGTACCTGTGCGAGCATTTTGCCTGCCGACTGCCGGTGACGAAGCCCGAAGAGCTCCGCGCACAACTGGAGGAGAGGTACGCAGCGGGCTGAGATCCCTGCCGGTGCTCGGTCCGATTGCCGGCCTTACTGCCGGGCGAGAAAAGCCAGCACCCGCTGCTTGAGAAGTGCGGCCGCGCCAGGGTCGTAGGAGGGCAACGTGCTGTCGGCAAAGTAATGCTGATCGCCGGGGTAGAGAAAGAGCTCGCCGTCCGTCGCCTGGGAGACAAGCTCGCGCGCGGCGTCGAGATCCCCCTCGTCGACGAAGTACGGGTCGGCATCCATCCCATGCACCTGCACCGGTACCACTGCCGGCCAAGACGAGCCGAACTCAGAGACCGGGACGCAGGAGTAGAAGAACAACGCGCCGCGCGCGCCGGGCCGGGTTTGGGCGAGCTGCTGTGCCGGGAGAACGCCCAGTGAGAAACCGGCGTAAACCACTTCGGATGGCAGGTCGTCCGCCGCACGACGCGCACGGTGGATGACTTCGCCGAACCCGATTTCCTGGGCGTGGGCGACTCCCTCCTCGATCGTGCCGAAAGTGCGGCCGTCAAACAGATCGGGAGTGTGAACCGTGTGGCCGGCGTCTCGCAGGTCGTCGGCGAACGCATCGACCCCAGGTGTCAAACCCAGCGCATGGTGAAAGAGTACGACCTCCGACATCTTCACACTCCCAAGTGAATATTTGAGCTGAGCCCTACTTTACGGCGCGGCCATCGACGTGTGCCGCTCGTCCGCTGATACGGACCCTCCGACGCGCAGCGAGTCTAGGGTGTCTCCCGAATCGTGACGCGGTTCATGTAGATATCGACCATGGGAATCTCCAGCGCGTTGTTGTCTGCTGGGTTGGCTGTCACCGGAGTGGCCGCGATCTTTCGCACCACCTTCATGCCGCTTGAAACGACGCCGAAGATTGTGTACTTGGGAGGCAGGGACGATGCCTGCGGCCCGGTCACGATGAAGAACTGGCTCCCACCGGAGTTCGGCGCGCCGGTGTTCGCCATTGCGACGGTGCCGGGTGTGTACGGCATGGTCACCTTCTCATCTTTGATCGAGTAACCCGGGCCACCCAGTCCGGTCCCGAGGGGGTCGCCGGTCTGCACCATGAAGTCCTGGATGATCCGATGGAAGAGGATGTGTGCGTAGAAGCGGTGTCGAGCGAGAAAGACGAAATTATTGACGGTGATCGGGGCAACCTTCGGGAGGAGGCGAATCGTAAACGTGCCGTCGGTGGTTTCCACGACTGCCGAATAGTTGTGATGCACGTTGATCGTCATGGGAGGCGGCTGCGACCACGACAGTTGACGGGCGGTTGGAGACGGCGTGGGGCCGGGCGCGGAAGACGGAGATCCGCAGCCGGCCAGCATGAGTGCGGCCACACCGAATAGAAAGATTCGCACGAGGTACGCTCCGAGCTTGGTCCATTGGTTCGCCGATTGGTTAACGCTGGAGTGTACCACCCCTCTTCGGGAGAGTATGCGGGCTGTGCGATGCCGGCTCAGGCACCCGCTGCAGACTCGGCGCCACCGGAGAAAGATCCCCGAGACACTCATCCGGGGCCGACTATCATGAGACAGGAGAACCTATCTTCTTCGTGTCGAACGTTGCAGACATTGCTCGTGAGATCGATCGACGGCTTCCGGAACTGGCGCGTGACGTGATCCGCAGCCACCTCGACGTTTCAGTGCCGGAGAATCGGAGCTTCCTCCAATCGCCGGACGGCCGCGAGCAACACCAAACTGAGTGGCACCAGTGGGGAATCATCACCCACACCCGCCGTTTTTTGCGGGACCTGGAGACTGCCGTGCCCGGCTATCTCCGATCCTGGGGCCGCTGGGAAACCGTGGACGCTCGGCTGCAGCGTCCGATCGACGGTGCGACCCGCTGGCAGCTGCTGGAGGTAACGATTCTCCTGCATGACATCGGGAAGTTCGGCGCCCGGCGCCGCGGGCGCCAGCGCTTCCACTTTGGAGGTCACGAGGTTCTTTCCGGCGAGATAATCCGCTCGCAACTCCATCTCGATAGACTCGGCCTCACCGAGACCCAGATCGAATACATTGCCCGCACCGCGGAAGATCACTTTGTCCTGGGAGTGGTGCGAAAGCGTGCCAGGGAGCAAGGCGCCTACGACCTCGGCTTCGTCGAAACGTCGAGCTTTCGGGAGCTGGCGCTCGACATCAAGGATCGGCACCCGGAGGACTTTGTCGAGATCGGCGTGCTCTTCCTCGGCGACTCCCTCTCCAAAGCGGATCCCGAGAGCGGACCGGAGCGTGCGGCGGGCCAGTACGGTGTCAATATCGCTGTTGCTCGCCACTATCTAGAGATCGTTCTGGACGCAGGTGGATAATGCTGGGCGACTCTGTAGCACTCAAGGAGAGCGAGCTCCAGTTCATCAGTGACGCCACGGGCGACATCCCGGCCGACAATCCCGCCGGCCATGGGCTTTACTTCCGCGACACCCGGTTCCTGAGCCGTTACGAGCTCTTCGTCAACGGGGTCAGACCGTTCTTCCTTTCGAACTCGACGAACAAGCACTTCATCGCAACGTTTCAGTTCATCAACAACGCGATGCAGCTGAAGAACGGCCAGCGAGTCGCCCGGCAGACGGTCAGCATCCGGCGCAGCCGCTTCGTTACCGGCCGTGGCATGTTTGAGCGGATCGGGGTTCTCAATTGCAATCCTTTCGAGATCGAACTTGACCTGGTACTCGCCTTCGACGCCGACTTCCGGGACATATTTTCGGTGCGCGGCTTCAAGACGCAGCGCGTGGTCGGCCAGATTACGGTCCAGTTCGGCGGTGAGGATGTGTCGTTTTCCTACCGCGGCAGGGACGGGGTGCGCCGGACAACCCAGGTAACATTTGACCGCGAGTCGGAGCCGATCTCCCCGCACGAAGTGCGATTCGGTATACGGCTAGCGCCGCAGCAGTTCGACTCGATCGTGGTTCGGATTCAGCCCCGTGTGGGGCACAAGTGGAAGCCCCTTCCCAATGACTTCGAAGGAGAGCTCGAGGGACGCGCCGCATCGTACCGTAAGTGGGACGACGCTTCGACGCGAATTACCACGGACAACGAGCTGTTCGACCGCGAGATTCTGCGAACCAGCCGCTACGACGTCCGCGCCTTGCTGGAGAAGACGCGCCACGGCCTCGTACCCGACGCCGGGGTGCCCTGGTATGCTGTGCCCTTTGGCCGTGATGCGATCATTACATCTCTCCAGACGCTTCTCTACAATCCGTCCATCGCGGAGGGAACCCTTCGGTTCCTGGCGGCCCACCAGGGAACGCAGGTGGATGAGTACAAAGAGGAAGAGCCGGGCAAGATTCTTCACGAGCTGAGGCGCGGCGAGCTGGCTCGCCTGGGGGAAGTACCGCACACACCCTACTACGGGACGGTCGACGCCACGCCGCTGTTTCTCGTGCTCTTCGTTGAGACCATGGCCTGGCTCCGATCCGATGCGCTGTATCGCGATCTGGCGCCTGCCGCGCTCCGCGCGCTCGATTGGATAGACCAGTTCGGCGATATGGACGGCGACGGCTACGTCGAATACCGCTCGCGGAATGCCGGCGGCGTGGTGAATCAAGGATGGAAGGACTCTTCGAACTCGGTGCAGTACGAGGACGGCAAGAATGCAGACCAACCGCTCGCCCTCGTCGAGGTTCAAGGCTACGTCTATCAGGCCAGGGTCGGCATGGCGCGACTGCTCCGCGCCCACGGCGACGCAGCGACGGCGGAGCGACTCGAGCGTCAGGCGGCGGAGCTCAAGGCTCGCTTCAACCGTGACTTCTGGATGGAAGATGAGGAATTCTTCGCCCTTGCCCTCGATCGCGACAAGCAACAGGTCCGATCGGTCACCTCGAATCCGGGCCATTGCCTGTGGTCGGGAGTATGCGACAACGATAAGGCAATCGCGGTGGCGAGGCGTCTGCTCGCGCCCGACATGTTTTCGGGGTGGGGCGTGCGAACGCTTTCGGCGCGGTCGCCAAACTTCAATCCTATGAGTTATCACAATGGGTCGGTGTGGCCGCACGACAATGCCATCATTGCCATGGGCCTGCGCGCGATCGGTGAAGTGGGCGGAGCGGCGCGGCTCACTGAGGCGCTGATCGAAGCGGGTTCGCGCTTTTCCGACTCACGCCTGCCGGAGCTCTTCTGCGGTTTCCCGCGTGACCAGCGGTTCAATTCCAGCCCCACGGCGTACGTCGTCTCGTGCAGCCCCCAAGCATGGGCGGCCGGCTGCATCTTCATGGTGATTCAGGCGATGCTGGATTTGCGCCCCGCGCTCGCCGAGGGACGAATGCACGTCGAGCCCATGCTGCCGCCCTTCTTCGGACGGATTGAGCTCCACCGAATGAGGGTGGGAAAGCGGCGAATCGATCTCCGGATCGAGTCCCGCAGCGGCGGACCGGTCGTCGAGATCGTGGGAGACGAGCTTGACCGCCTGACGGTACCGGCGTGATCGTCGAGTCCGTATCCGTCGAGGCGGCGCTCCATCGGGAGGGCCGGTGTCCGGTCTGACGGGAGGCGCCACTGCTGCCGATCCGGGCGATGCCGGCGCAGTCTACGAGGCGCCAATGAACGTTCTACTCCCCGCGGAGGACATCGCAACGTTGCGCTCCCTTCTACCGGTCGGTGGCGCCGTCGTATCCCGTTACGGCGGTCGCGGCACGGCTTTGAGCGTGGTCGAGATCCCCGAGGACCGCTCGCTGAGCGAGGGGGCGCTAATCGTGCGCCGCCGCCGGCAGCTGCTGGCTCGCATCGTTCAGATCCAACCGCAGGCGCTGTTCCAACCAGCGGTGGTGACGGCGCGCTCGGTGGCGGCCGGCATACGCGATGCCGTCCGCGACAGCAGCATTGATCTCCTGCTCCTGTCGTGGCGAGCCGGGCGGTCAACCCGGCGCAATGACACGCTGGAGAACCTGGTCGAAGGTCCGCCATGCAATCTCGCCGCCGTCATGCGTGGCGGGTCGGCAGGGGTGCGCCGCGTGCTCGTTCCGGTCCGTGGCGGGCCGCACGCCCAGCTAGCCCTCGCAATCGCAGAGGCGGTCGCAGCGCAAGCTGGAGCGGAGCTCACCCTGCTCCACGTGGATCTGCCCGAGTGGAGCAGCGTCCGGCGAGATCGCGAGCAGAGCTTCTTCGAGGAGGTGCGGGTCGGCTCGCGGTATGACGGCACCCGATTCGAACGCGTCGTTGCCGGGTCGGTCCAGGAGGCGCTGCTACGAGCCGGCTCCCAACACGACGTCGTCGTCATGGGTGCAGCCGCGCGGGACCAGAACTCGCCATTCCTGTTCGGTCGTTTCCCACATCTGGTGGCAAGAAAGCTTAGCGGCTCCGTGATCGTGGCAAAGACCCGCGAGCCCGTCACAGCCGGTATGTTTCGGTCCCAGATGAGGGCTGCCGAGCTGGCGCAGAGTGCAGATATCTCGGAGCTGGTCGACCGCTGGTTCGCCGAAAACACGTTTCACAGTCACGAGTTCCGATCGGTGCGCGATCTGGTCGGTCTGAAGGAGCGTCAGGGAAAACGAATCAGCGTAGTCTTGCCCGCGCTGAACGAAGAGAAGACCATCGGGAAGATTCTCACAACCATCCAGCGCGACCTGGTGGAGAGACAGCCGCTGGTCGACGAGCTCATCGTGGTGGACAGCAACTCGGCCGATCGGACGGTTGAGATTGCGCAGTCGCTTGGTGTGGCCGTCTATCGACATCCCGAGATCCTGCCGGAATACGGAACGATTCGGGGGAAAGGGGAGGCGCTCTGGAAGAGCCTCTACGTGACGACCGGCGACATCATTGTCTGGATCGACTCCGACATAACCGGAATCCATCCGAAGTTCGTCTACGGCCTGGTCGGACCGCTCCTGACCCAACCGCGCCTCGGATTCGTGAAGGGCTTCTATCGCCGTCCGCTGAATCTGGATGGGAATATTGCCACTACTGGCGGCGGACGGGTAACCGAGCTGACGGCACGCCCCCTGATCAACCTGTTCTATCCGGCGCTGTCGGGTGTCGTGCAGCCGCTGGCCGGGGAGATGGCAGGCCGACGGGAGGTCCTCGAGAAGCTGCCCTTCTTTACCGGTTACGGTGTCGAGACCGGTCTCCTGGTGGACATCCTCGATCGCTTCGGGTTGCGTGCCATCGCCCAATCCGATCTCGAGGAACGAATCCACCGGAACCAGACGCTGTTGTCACTGAGCCAGATGGCCTTCGCCATCGTGCAAGTAGTAATCAAACGTCTGGGGCAGGAGCGTAAGCTCGAGCTTGCCGGTGAGATCAGCAACAGCATGAAGCTTATCCATTACTCCCCGACCGAGCTCTTTCTGGAAATCCGCGAGATACACGAAGGCGAGCGCCCCCCAATCGAGAGTCTGCCCGAGTATCGGAGTCGCATGGACAGTCGGGGTGGGCTTGACGTGCCCGCCCGACCAGCCCAGGGAACGCAGAACTAGATACAGGCCCAGCAACGCACCGGCGATAACCAGGGCGCGAACGACCAGGGCGCAACCCATGCCGGTGGTCGCCGACGCGATGTCGAGGCAGCCCATCCTCTCGTCCGCCTCATCGCCCGCCATTGCGGTGCCGAGCGGAACGTATTTGTAGCCGATTGGATCGTATGGCTCCTCACCGGAACGGTCGTCGCGCTCAGTCCCCATCGGGCGGAAACCTCGCGATCGAGGCGCGCGGAACGCGCACACGCGCGGGTCCGTAGACCAAAGTCTGGCACGCCAGGCGGAGCCGCCCGGCATCACGGCCGAGCCGCAGGCGCTCCAGCGCCGACACCGGAGACAACCCGGATCCGGCAATCACCTCGACCCGGCACGACGTACAGAAACCGTGTCCGCCGCAGACGTGACGGTGCGGCAAACCGGCGTCGAGCAGGGCGTCGAGGAGTCGCTCGCCGCTGCGGCACGAAACAGCGCTGCCATCGCATTCGACGCATATCGGCTCGCCGCGGGCTGGACGCCGCTCCGGTGGTTGCTGCACTTCTTGTCTACTCCGGGCGATTCTACCCGGGATGCGCTGGGGGCACCCCACTCGCGAGGCGCACCTCGTCGGCGATACGCCATGCCCCTTCGACATCATCGGGAGCGAGACGCCCTTCGAGCACCGCGTCCTCGAGGACGTTTTTGATCTCGCCGATCCATGGACCAGGTGGATCCTGGTACCGTTGCATGAGGTCAAAGCCGCTCAAGGGGCTCCTGAGCGCGGCGACCTGGGCGCGGTCCAGAGCTGCCATGCGCCGCTCGAACGCATCGAAGCGGACGGCGTTCTGCGACCGTCCGGATGCAGTGTGGCCCGCTGCGTCGGCACGCGCCAGGGTGAGCGCGTCCTCGATATGGTCGCCAAGCCGGATCATCAACCGGCGTACGGCGCCGTCGCTCCACTCGTCCGAGTAGGCGTGGAGCTGCATGTGAGTCTCCACCAGGAGCACGACGGAGTCGACAAATTGGCGCGGATAGCGCAGACCTTCGAGCACGGCGCGCGCCGTCTTGGCTCCAACCTCTTCGTGGTGGAAGAATCGCGGCCGCCCCGACGGCTCGTGCGTCCGCGTCCTCGGCTTTCCGATGTCGTGGAGGAGTGCGGCCCACCGCACCGCGAGACGAGAGGGCACGCGCGCCACGACGCGCATGGTGTGGTCCCACAGTGAGAGTGGGTGGCGGGGACCGTGATCCGGCATACGCGTCAACTCGGTCAGAAGTGGAACGGCCTGTCCGAGGAGACCGGTATCCCGCAGTAGCGTCAAGCCGGCGGGAGCACGATCGTCAATCAGGATCGCGCCGATCTCGTCGCGAATTCGCTCGCGCGAGACGGCGGCGAGCCAGTCACCGGTGTCGGCCAGGGCGCGTCGAGTATCGGGGTCGAGCGCGAATCCGAGCCTGGTGGCGAAGCGGACGGCGCGGAGAAGCCGCAACGGGTCCTCTTCGAACCGGTCCCGGGCGTACCCAACCGCGCGGATAACACCCGCTCGCAAGTCGGCCATCCCCCCGACGGGGTCCACCACACGTCCGTCCTTCGGGTCAAGGGCTATGGCGTTGATGGTGAAGTCCCTCCGGAGGAGATCTTCAGCTATCGAGCCACCGAACCGGACCCGGGGCTTTCTGGATCCCGGCTCGTATCGCTCGGCCGAGCGGTACGTCGTGATCTCGAACGTCCACGGCTCTTGCCGGATGCCGATCGTGCCGTACTTTTCGCCGACCCGGTAGGGGGCGCCCAGGTGCTCCTGTCTGGCGATCTCGAGTGTCGTGGCCGGGAGCGCCGACGTGGCGAAGTCCAGCTCGGTGCTTCGCCGCCCAAGCAGGCAGTCCCGGATGGCGCCGCCTACGAGATAAACTTCCTGTCCGTGACGGGCAAAGGCAGCGGAAATGGCGCGAACCGGTGTATCGTTGAGACACTGGTCAAGGAGGAGTGCTGCATCGGGCGAAACCATACCGCTGGTCATCGGGCACCTTCGGCGAGAGCGCGTGCAAGACGCGGACCGTATTGTACAATCTCATTAGTTTACATAACGATGCAGTGGAAGAGCGATGAAGTGTCCGTTTTGCGGCTTCAATGACTCGCGGGTAGTGGATTCGCGCGACATCGAAGGCGGGGAAAGCATCCGCCGCCGGCGGGAGTGCCCCTCCTGCGGACAGCGTTTCAGCACATACGAACGCGTGGCGCTCAGCCTGCAGGTAATCAAGCGCGACGGGCGGCGGGAGGAGTTCGACCGCCAGAAGCTCGTGAACAACATGTGGAAGGCGTGTACCAAGCGGGGAATACCGGTCGAATCGGTTGAAGCGATCGCGCGCAGTATCGAGCACCGGGTTCACCGGCTGGGAACGCCGGAGGTGCAGAGCACGGTGATCGGCGAGTACGCTATGGAGGCGCTACGCAGTCTCGACGAGATCGCCTATATCCGGTTCGCGAGCGTGTACAAGTCATTCGCAGACCTGGACGACATGCGCCGCGAGATGGAGAAACTGCTCGACGACGGCGAGAGCGAGCGAGAATCGGCCAAGAAGCTGCGCGCGTGACTCTGACCGAGCCGCGTAACGCCGGCGGGCTCGCCCTCCTCTCCTTTGATTCACTCGACCAGGTTCACCACGCGATCAGCAGCAGACACGGTGGTGTGAGCCCGGACCCGTACCGAAGCCTCAACATGGGCTACGCCACCGACGACCGTCTCGAAAACGTCGTGGAGAACCGGAGCCGGCTGGCGCGGGCGGTCGGAGCACCCGCCGACGCGATCGTGTCGGGTCGCCTCTCCCACGCGAGCGAGGTGGCGGTGTTTGCCGGCAGTCGCGGCTCGCGACCAGATGTTCCGTTTCAGCCCAGGCGGGGTGCGGCGCGGGTCGAACGCGGATTCGAGGCGGATGCCGTCGTATCCGACGTGCCGGGCCTGTACTTTCTGCTGACATTTGCGGATTGCGTGCCGCTCGTGTTCTTCGACCCCGAGCGGCACGTCGTCGGTGCCGCCCACGCCGGCTGGCGGGGGACGTCGCTCGCCATCGCGGTGGCGGTGGTGCGAACAATGCGGGATGTGTTCGGCTCCCGGCCCGAGTCGATGCGCGTAGCGATCGGCCCGTCCATTGGGCCGTGTTGCTACACAGTCACCCAGGATGTTCTGGAGACGTTTGCCTCCCGCGGCGTCGAGCCGGTGGTGACGCGCAACCACGCCGTCCGGCTCGACCTGTGGAAGACGAACCAGCGCCAGCTGCGAGACGCCGGCATCCCGGCAGCCAGCATCGAGAATCCGCGCATCTGCACGTCCTGCAACGTGGACTCATACTTCTCACATCGCGCCGAAAATGGCATGACCGGGCGATTCGCCCTTTGTGCGTGTCTCGCGCCGGCGTGACGACGGATCCCGGCAGCGAGGATGTCGCGGCGCGCCTGGCGCGAATCCGGGAGCGGATCGCGCTCGCCGCCGCGCGCGCCGGGCGCTCCGATGAAGCGAATCTGGTGGCGGTGACCAAAGGTGTCGACATCGAGCGGATTCGTGCCGCCTGGTCGGCCGGCCAGCGAATGTTCGGAGAAAACCGACTTCAGGAGGCCCTTCTCAAGATCGGGATTCTTCCTGATGCCGAGTGGCATCTCATCGGCCACCTGCAAACGAACAAGGCCGCGTCCGCCGCCCGATCGTTCGCACTCATACAGTCGGTCGACAGCACGCGCCTGGCCCTGAAGCTGGGGGTCGCCGGCGAGCGTCTGCGGCGCACGGTTCCTGTGCTTGTGGAAGTGAATATCGCGGGCGAGCAGAGCAAGACCGGGTTCGCTCCCGAAGGTCTGGATATGGTCCTGGAGCAGCTCGCGGGGATCGGTGGCCTGGAGCTCCGCGGGTTGATGACGGTGGCGCCGCTGGTGGGAAACCCCGGCGACATCCGCTGGGTATTTCGCGAGCTTCGCCAGATGCGGGATCGAACGCGGTCCAGTTTGCGCCTGGAATCGCTCTCGGAGCTCTCGATGGGTATGAGCGACGACTTTGAGGTGGCTGTCGAGGAAGGGGCTACAATGGTCCGGATTGGGAGGGCCATTTTTGGGGCCCGTCCTGCTCTAGAGGCGAGTTGAACGTGGCCAATGTGATCGTCAGCTTCATCAGTATTCTCAGCTACGTTCTGGTCATCGCCATCATCGTCCGCGCGCTCCTCAGCTGGTTCATGCCGGCCGGCGGAACCGGGCTTTCGCGTGTTCTCGTGGACGTCACAGAACCGGTGCTGGCTCCGATCAGGCGCCTCCTCCCCTCGGTGGGAGGCATAGACTTCTCGCCGATTCTTGCCATTCTGCTGGTACAGCTGGTCAGCCGCGTTCTGATCGCACTCGTTCCTGCTTCGTGACCGCCCGGCTTCGCGTGCTTGCCTCGCCGGGGGCAGGGCGCGATGAGATTTCCTGGGCGGAGAACGGCGAGCTGCGCGTGAGAATCATGGCTCGCGCCGTGGATGGGAAGGCGAACCAGGCGCTGCTGAAATTCATTGCTGACGCACTCGACATCCCGCCCAGCAGCGTCGAGCTCACGCGTGGTGCCACCTCCCGCCACAAACTGCTTGTAGTTCACGGCCTGGACGAGCCCGAGATCAGGCGCCGGCTAGCTGGAACGGGATCCGTACGGCACGAGTGACGGCGCGATGACGAGATTCTCGACTCCCCGTGGGACCCAGGACATTCTGCCGGACGACTGGCCGCACCTCGATTTCATCGTGGATAGCGCCTTTGCCGTCGCTTCACTGTTCGGGTACCGGCGAATCGAGACGCCTGCCTTTGCCGAGGCATCGCTGTTCGCCCGCGCCACGGGTGAAGGGACCGACATCGCCGACAAGGAGATGTATGTTTTCCGCGACCGTGACGGGGTCGAGATGGCGCTTCGTCCGGAAGGAACGGCGCCGGTCGTGCGGGCCTACCTGGAGCACGGCATGCACAAGCTGTCGCAGCCGGTGAAGCTCTGTTACGTCGAACGGATGTACCGGTACGACAAACCTCAACGTGGCCGCTACCGCGAGCACCGGCAGTTCGGGTGTGAGGCGATCGGCAGCGCCGATGCTTTTGTCGATGTCGAGATGATCTCGCTCCTCGACACGTTTTTTCGCCGGATCGGTCTCACCGACCTCTCACTACACGTCAATAGCATCGGAGACGGCGTCTGCCGGCCGGCCTACGTCGCGGCGCTCGTCGCCTACCTGCGCCGGCACGCGGACGGGTTGTCCGCTCAGGACCGGGACCGGATCGGGCGCAATCCATTACGGGTTCTCGACAGTAAAGATCCCGAGTCGCAAGAGACTATCGAAGGCGCCCCACATTCGCTCGATTACCTCTGCGAAGACTGTGCGGCGCACTGGGAGAAGCTGCGGAGGGGGCTCGAGACTCTCGGCATTCCATACACCGTGGACTTTCGCCTGGTGAGGGGGCTCGACTACTACACCCGGACCGTGTTCGAGTTCATGCCCGAGCGCGACGGCCGGCAGGCGGTCGTGGCCGCGGGCGGGCGTTACGATGCGCTGTCCGAATCCATCGGCGGCCCTCGGGTACCGGGAATCGGCTTCGGAAGTGGCCTGGAACGCCTTCTCCTGAATCTGAAGGAGCGCGGTTTTGAGGTGACCGGTTTCGTGATGCCGAAGGTCTACGTGGTCCATGCCGGGCCGGGCACCGAGGACCGAGCGCTCGCGGTAGTTGCGGCGGTGCGTAATGCCGGGATGACCGCGGAGATGAGCTTTGGGGAGCGGAGCCTCAAGGCCCAGCTGCGCCAGGCCGGCGGCCAGGCGGCGGAGTTTGCAGCGATTATCGGGGAAGATGAACTCGCCCGGGGCGTGGTCACCCTGCGATCGCTGGCTCAGCGTATCCAGCGGCAGGTGCCGCTCGACGACCTGGTACGGGCCCTGCGCGAGTCAAGCTGAATCCGGCGGCGCTTACGGCGAGACGAGCTCGGGTACCGCCCGGCACGCGGCGGCGAGCGATGCGCCGCGGTCGGCGCGCAATGCGCCCGACTCCTGGAGCGCGCCTTCGACTGCCGCCAGCGTCCGGAGTATGTCAGGTTCGGTGATGTTGCCCATGTGGCCAAAGCGACATCCATGCCCTTTCAGTGCGCCGAGGTTACCCGCCGCAACCACGCCGTACTCGCCCAGCGCCGCTCGAAACGGCTCGTCGGCGACTCCTGCCGGGTAGCGCAAGACGGAGAGTGTCGGCGCGCGGCAGGATGGGTCGGTCACGATCTCGAAGCCGAGGGTTTCGCAGCCGGCGCGGAAAGCCTGAGCCAGCCGCTCGTGCCGGGCGAAGCGCTCCGCTGCACCCTCTGCCTCGATAATCTGGAGGGCCGCCGCCAGGGCGTAGAACAAATTGACTGCATGGGTCGAGAAGTATATGGTTGGATCCTCCATCGACGCTTCCCAGTTGAGCAGGTCGGCGTAGTACGCCGAGATCTTGCCGAGGCTGCGGCGGCGCGCCAGTGCGCGCTCGGACAGCAGGAGGACGCTGAGGCCGGGCGGAACGCCGAGTGCCTTCTGAGCGCCGCTGAGCACGACGTCAATCTCATTGCGGTCCATATCGACCGGCATGCCGCCCAGAGAGCAGACCGTGTCGACGATGACGAGGGCTCCCGAGGCCCTGGCCACGTGCGACATCGCGGCAATGGGCGCCGCGGTTCCGGTGGAGGTGTCGACGTGGGTGATTGCGACGGCGTCGTATCGTTCTTCTTCCAGGCGGTCGGCGAGCTGTTCAGCGGACACCGTCGTGCCCCACGACGCCGCCAGTCGGTCTGCGGGTAGGCCGTGTGCGTCGGCAATGGCGGCGAAACGATCGCCAAAGTGCCCGTTCGATACGACCAGGAGTCGCTGGCCCTGGCCCACCAGATT
>DATGJB010000116.1:0-4779 GCA_035295425.1 Chloroflexota bacterium
TGAGTAGTCGACTGATCAGGGAGGAGTGATCACCTCGCGAATGATCAGGTGATCAGATGATCAGGCTGTTGCAGGCGGGTGCAGTTCCTCGGCTGTTAGGCGAGTGCCGGCCAGCGGCAGGCGAACGGTGAAGGTGCTGCCCTTCTCCGGCTGACTATTCACACTGATCGTTCCACCGTGAGCCTGAACGATCCAGGCGCTAATCGCCAGCCCGAGTCCGCTGCCGCGCTTGGCGCGCGACGCCTCGACCCGGTAGAAGCGCTGGAAGATCGCCTCCTGGTCCGCGGCAGGAATGCCGACTCCGGTGTCCGCGACCTGGATGACGGCGTCATCATCGTCCCGATAGAGCCGAATGGCCACCACGCCTCCCTCTGGCGTGAACTTGACGGCGTTGTCGACGAGGTTGAGGAGCAGCTGCTTTAGTCGATCGGCGTCGCCCTCGATGCAGAGCGGCTCGACCCGCTCCAGCGACACCGTGACGCGATCACCGGCCAGGACGAGACCCGAGCGGTAGACGTCGGCAACCAGCTCATCGAGATCGACGTCGCGCATCTGTAGGGGGTGCTCGGCAACGTCTGCTTCGGCGAGGAGGAGCAGGTCGGTGACGAGCCGGCTCATCCGCTGCGCCTCCTGCCGGATCGCGGTGAGGCAGATTTCCCGCTCGTCGGGGGGCGCAATGACCATCAGGTCGGCGTTTCCCCGGATCGCCGTCAGAGGCGTCCGCAGCTCGTGAGAGGCGTCCTGGATGAAACGCTTCTGCGTTTCGAACACCCGCTCCAGGCGGTCCATCATGCCGTCGAAGGTCTCGGCGAGCCGGCCTACCTCGTCGGCCGGGCCGACGAAGTCGAGCCGTCGACGCAGGTCGCGTGATTCGCCGATGGCGCGGACCGTGCGCGAGAAGCGGTCGAGCGGCCGGAGAGCGGCCCGCGCGATCCACCAGCCGGCGACGAGAGCGATGAGGACGCCGAGCGGTATGCCGAGCAGGAGGACAAAATTGAATTCGGAGCGGATCTGCTGGTAGGTGTGCTCGTCCTGGTAGACCGCCAGCAGCCCTCGAAAGACTCCGGGCTGCAGCCCCAGAGAGGCGTGTCGCAGTTGGGCCGGCTGGTCGAGCGGCGTGAGGTAAACCCGGAACGACTCGCCGCGGAAGTTCGGTATGTCCTCGAACTGCGCTTGCTGGCCGGAGCCGACATTCAGCAATGTGGTAAACGGCCCCTGGGTTTGCGGGATGGGCGGCAGGGCCCGGCCGGGCGGAAAGAACGTATGGGCGCTGCCGTTCGGAAAGCCGAGGACGACCGCTTCGAACTGGCCGGGCTGGGAAAGCAGGGACGACTGCGTGGCCAGCGTCCTTCCAATCAAGAGGCAGTAGCGAACCGCTAGCTGCGAAAGGTAGAGCCGCGTGGCAGGTGGCGCGCCGGGGCCGGGACGCTTGCCGGGGGTGCAATACGTGTACTGGTCGAGCACGCGATGCGGATTGGGCAGCGGCAAGCTCAGCTGGTGGCGCACCAGAGCGCTGGTGCGCACCAGACTCGAATCAATATCGTGCTGGAAGCGACTGTTCAGGTAAACGGACATCGCGGCGCCGGCGAGGGACAGCGTGATGGCGCACATCAGGCCGTACCAGATCGTCAACTTGGCGCGAACCGACAGGTGCCTGCCGAGGAAGCCGCGCAGCCGCAGGATCGGATTGAGCCGCACCGGTCGCTCCGCGCCGGCAGACACGCGTACCGGCCGGGCCGCGGGCACGCGAAGGGACTGAGAGCGGCGCAGGTTCATGGTACCGGCCGCGCTGCGAATGAGGGCGCGCTAGCGCGTCTGCGAGAGGCCGCCATTGGTGTCGGAGATCTTCCAGCCTCCATCCTGCCAGAAGAGGTGCTGGAACCCGCGGAAAGGGCTGGACGGCGCGAGGGGCGAGCGCAGTGTGACGGGTACGGTGGCGTTGTCGCTGCTGATCTGCGGCGTGCCGACTTTCGCGCTGACGCCACTCAGATGCTCGAGGAAGCCCATCAGATTCTGCGTGTACTGAGACTCGTTGATAGTCGCGCGCGTGCCTGACGTCAGCAGGTTGTACGCCTCCGAGAACTTGCCGTGGCCGATGTCCGACCAGTACGTCTGGACAACGCTCGTCGCCAGCGAGGTGCGATCGGGACCTCCACAGCCGGCAAGCGGCGCGGCGAGCAGCAGAACAAGGGGCAAGAGGAGGGATGTTCGCATGGGGAAGCTCCGGAAGCGATAGCAGGCGCGGTGGGCACAGGACCGGCCGCCGCCTGCCGCCGTACTATAGAGCCGATTTGACGGGGCAGTCAATGCATGGCTTGAGGTATTAGAACGAATGTGCTATTATCTTCTCGAACGCGCGTATGTATTGTCCCGTGATTCGGGAAGATGGGCCCAAACCGGGACGCATTGGCACGGAGTACCGTGCCGTTCCTGGAGCTGGAGATCATGCAGGCGACGACCGAGGCCACGCGACCCGCGCTCGAGGAGCGTCTCGCCAACGGCGCTACCGTCCTGTTCGACATGGAGCGGCGGGGAGAGACCGACGGCGAATACGTCCGCTGGCTGGAAGGCTGGGTGCAGCTGCTCCTCGAGTACGAGCGGCAGCAGGCCGCCTGAAGCGTGCGTCGTTCCGGGGCCGCGTCGGGGTAACCAGATACTGTGCCGGGCAGGCGCTCGGGGTCCTGTATTGTGTACCCTCAGGTGGGAGCAATAGCTGCTGCCAGGAAGCCACACACTATGGATACACGCGAAGCCCGTACACAGATGCGCGACATGGCCCGGGAAGGGCTTGCGATCGTGGAGGGCCTCGTCGACCGCGAGGGCCGGTCGTACGAGAGTGTCGCCCGGCTGAGGCAGCTGGCCGCCGACGCTCGTAGCGTGCTACCGGATGCCGGGTTCCCGGCGGAGGGGGCCTGGCGAGCCTTGCAGCAGGCGGTTGCGGCGCTCACCATGGGACCGGAGGAGTTCGACCAGCCGTACTGGGTCGCGCTCGCCGAGGACCTCAGAGCGGCGATTGCGACGCTCGACGGGCTGCTCACTCATCCTTCGGCCTCTGGCACCGATTTCCACATCGTTGGGTAGACGCGCGCACTGCGTGCCCCGCATGTGAGGGTGGACATCTCTGTGCCGGCTGTCGGGCTGAACGAGGACCAGCTGGCAGCGGTGGTCCATCGAGGCTCACCGCTGTTGGTGCTGGCCGGCCCGGGCAGCGGAAAGACGCGCCTCATCGTGCACCGGATCGCGCACCGGCTGGCCGGCGAGCTGCGCGCCGAGGAAGTGGTGGCGATCACATTTACCAATCGCGCCGCGGCCGAGCTCAGGCACCGCCTGGACGCGCTGATGGGGCGGCCGGTTGATGCGCGTGTCGGCACATTTCACTGGATGTGCGCCCGGATCCTTCGGCGGCACGCTGATCGCGCCGGCCTTCCACCTAACTTTTCGGTTCTCAGCCCGCGCCAGGCTCGCGCGCTGTTCCGCGATGTGGCCCGCGAGCTGGGGTACGTGGAGCCGGGTGCCTGGCAGGCGCTGGCCGACGCCGTGAGTACCTGGAAGAACGGCGGTTCATGGCAAGCCGCCGGTGGAGCGGACCGCATCGACCCGACAGCGGTGCAACGGGTCGCGGAGCGCTACACGGGCCGGCTCCGCGCGAGCCGCGCCCTGGACCTCGACGATCTTCTCTGGGAGTGCCGGCGAATGCTCGAGCAGGATCCCGAGCTGCGCGTGTCCCTCACTCGCCGCATCGGCGAGCTTCTCGTGGACGAGTACCAGGATACAAACCCCGTTCAGCAAGCGATCGTCCACCTGCTCGCTCCCGACGGCGGAAACGTCGCCGCGGTCGGCGACGACGATCAGTCTATATACGGCTGGCGGCAGGCTTCGTACACCACCATGGCTTCCTTCCAGCGCGACTTCCCAAACGCGCGGATCATCACACTCGCTCAAACGTACCGGTCGAGCAAGCTAATTCTGCGAGCCGCGGAGTCCCTTATCCGGCACAATCGAGACAGGTTCGAGAAGAACCTGCGCACCGCTCAACCGGCCGGGTCCCGGCCGCGCTGTTACGTGGCGCAGGACGAGCGTGACGAGGCCGAGTGGGTCGCCACCTCGGTATCCGAGGTGCGCGAGCGCCCCTCCCTGAAGTGGGAGGAGATAGCGATTCTCTATCGAGTCAATGCCCAGGCGCGGGTCCTCGAGGAAGCACTGGTACGGCGCCAGATTCCGTACCGGGTGCTTGCCGGCCGGCGCTTCCTGGAGCGATCCGAGATCCGTCTGTGTGTGGCATACCTTCGACTCGCTCTGGACCTGGCCGACGATGCAGCCACTCGCGAGCTGCTCGAGCGCGTCTCGGGAGTGGGGCCGGTGCGGGTCCGCCGACTCGCCGAGGAAGGATCATCGCGCGGCCTGCCGCTGAGCCAGGCGCTCGCCGGCGCGCGAGCGGTGCCGGCACAACTGGCGGCGCCACTGGAAGCGCTCGCTTCTCGCATCCGGCGCGTGCATGAATGCCGGCTCGAGGCGCTCCCGGTTGTGCTGGACAATGCAATCGCCGCAACCGTCGAGGATCTGGCCGGCTCACTGAGCCGCGATGAGCTGGAGAGCGCGGTCGAGGACATCGACGAGCTGCGGTCGATTCTGACCGACATGCCGCGCGATCTCCGCACGCTGCGTCACCTGGTGGATGTTCTGACGCTCGAGGAGCCGACCTCCGGTGCGGCAGCCGGCGTCAACCTCCTGTCTTTGCACGCTGCCAAAGGTCTTGAGTTCGAGGCCGTGTTTGTGACC
>DATGJB010000117.1:0-3196 GCA_035295425.1 Chloroflexota bacterium
CGTCGTGGTGATGTGCATCGCCGGCAATAGCCCGCTCGCCTGGCTGCCACGACTGCGTGGCACCAAGGTCGTCCTGAACGTCGACGGTTCCGACTGGAGACGCCGCAAGTGGGGCCGGCTGGCACGAACCTATATCCGCCTGAGCGAGCGCCTTGCGCTGCTCACCCCCAACGCCACGGTGACCGACAGTCGGATCATGCACCAATACTATCTGGAGCGGTTTGGAGCTGATACCGCCTGTATTACCTACGGGGCTCACATGCCTCCCGTCGACGGCACCGAAACTCTTCGCGCGTTCGGGCTCGCGCCGCGCCGGTACCTGCTCCTGGTCGGTCGCCTGGTTCCGGAGAACTGCGCTCATCACCTGGTCGAGGCCTTCGAGCAGCTCACGACCGAGATGAAGTGTGTAGTGGTCGGCGATGCGCCGTACGTCGACGACTACATCGGCGACCTCAAGCGTCGTGGGCCGCACGTGATCTTCACCGGCTATCTGTTCGGTGACGGCTACCGGGAGCTGATGCAGCACGCCTACGCGTTCGTCCTCTGCTCGGAAGTCGGAGGCACGCACCCGGTGCTCGTCGAAGCGATGGCGGCAGGAAATTGCGTGGTGGTGAACGATACGCCGGCCAATCTCGAGGTCATCGGCGACGCCGGCATCCCCTATCGTGGGGAGCAGGGCGCCCGGGGACTGTTGCCCGTCCTGCGCAGGCTGCTTGAGGCTGAGTCCACCGTGGAAGACTATCGCCGGCGGGCAAAAAGCCGGGCCGAGTCCCGATACTGCTGGGAATCGATCACCGATCAGTACGAGCAGCTCTTCACCGGCCTGCTGCATGGTCGGAAGGCGGGTGTCGCGCAACGGGTGGCTAAACCCGGCTAATATCCAATGATCCGGCGATTCAGTTCATCCCAGCTGGCTCTTCAACTGCTCGTCGATCTCCTTTTGACTCTTGCTGCGATCAAGGTCGCCGAACAGCTGCGCATCCACATCACGACCGGGCTCGAACGGCGCGGCGATTACATCGCGGCCGTGGGCACGGACGTCTACCTTCTGGTCATCGGGGTCTGGATCTTCTTCTTCCTGCTCTTCGGTGCTCTGGACTCGCGACGCGGCGTGTCCCTCATGGCGGACCTGGGCTACGTATGGCTCTCCGTCACCGTCTCCATGCTGGTCGTCGCCAGCCTCTTCTATCTGCTGGCGCTGGTTCCCCCGGCCGCGCCATCCCGGCTCTTCTATCTGTACTTCTACGCGGTCGATCTCCTGCTGCTCACCTGCGCCCGGCTGACCACCTCTAGGATCGTCGCGATCCTGCAGCGAAAAGGGAGGCGGCTGCGGCGGGTGCTGCTGGTCGGGGGTGGTGTGCATAGCCGGCAGGCGGCGGTGCGTCTGCAGGAGCAGGTGGCAGGCGGCCTGCTGCTACACGGGTATGCGGGTCCTCCGGACCAGGAGCCGCCGGACGGGGTGCGGCCGCTGGGTGATCTGACCGATATTCCGGACATCGTCCGGCGGGAGCAGATCGACGACGTGGTGATCGCTCTGCCGGCTTCCGCCTACGCGCACACGTTGCAAGTGTGCGAGCAGCTGCAAAACGAGAATGTCAAGGTTCATCTCCTGCCCGACCTGTTCGATCTGGTGGCGATGCGTGTCCGGGTCGAGGACTTTTACGGTCTGCCGTTGATCAGCGTACGCGAGCCGAGCATGACCCCGGTCCAGGCCAGGGTCAAGCGGGGGTTTGACGTGCTGGTAGCAGGAGCATTGGGTCTCATGCTCAGCCCACTGGCGCTGGGAATCGCCCTCTGGATTCGGCTGGACTCGCCCGGCCCGGTGATGATTCATCAACGTCGAGTAGGCGCCGGCGGTTCGTTCTTTGTCATGCACAAGTTTCGAACCATGGTCTGGAACCCGGAGGAAACCGGCAAAGCGTCACTCAAGCAGCCGAACGATCCCCGCGTGACGCGCGCCGGCCGGTTCCTGAGACGCACCAGCCTGGACGAGATCCCGCAGCTCTGGAATGTGCTCAAGGGGGAGATGAGCCTGGTTGGGCCACGCCCCGAGCTCCCATCGATCGTGGAAACCTACCAGCCCTGGCAGCTCAAGCGGCTGGCAGTCCCACCGGGCATGACCGGTTGGTGGCAGATCAACGGCCGCGCCGAGCGTCCGATGCACCTGAATACCGAGATCGATCTGTTCTACGTGCAGAACTACTCTGTGCTGCTCGACATGCAGATACTTGCCCGCACCCTGGGCACGGTCATCAAAGGAAAGGGTGCCTACTGATCGGGTTCACTGCCGTACGGCGGCCCCTCCCGACCGGCTCGCGCGCAGCTTCCGGCCGGGTCCACGGCAGCCGGCCCGATTGCGACCAGTCCATGCTAGACAGGAAGAGACGAGATCATGATTGAAGTTGCACGCATCGTCTTCGTACTGAAACGGTGGTGGCTGCTCCTGGTTGGCGCTGCCCTGCTCGGCGGCCTCATCGCGTACGGCCTGACCCACCTCCTGGCTAAACCCTCCTATACGGCGACGGCAACGGTCGGCGTCACCACCGCGAAATCCGGTGCCGGGCCGTACTTCGCCACCGTTGGCGCCCCAACCGCGCAGGACTTTCAGCTGGTCACCACCCCCAGCGTCGTGGCGGCAGCACACCGGCTCGTCCCTCAGGTGGATCCGGCACAGCTGACCTCACAGATCAAGAGCTCGGGCTCAGAAACCACCTGCCTGGTTACCGGCGCCGCCACCTGCCAGCTCATCTCCATCACCGTCGAGTGGAAAGATTCGCTGCTGGCGCCTACCCTCGCCAATGCGCTGGCAACGGTCTTCGTCCAGCAGGAACGGCAGCGCCTGGAAGAGCGATACGCCATCGTCCACCAGGGCTACGTCACGGAGGAAAACCACCTTCTCAGAGGAATCAAGCCGGCTCCTGGAGCGGGCAGCGCTCAGGCGTGGCTCAACGCCCAGTACGCCGATACCGCCGCCAGGCTCTTCCAGGAGGATACCGATCTTCGCACCCAGGCCACACTCGACGAGCGGTCGCTTCAGGTGGTCAAGCCGGCGACGAAAACGACCGTGGTAGGCCCGCGTGCGAGCGTGAATGCCGTCATCGGCGCTGTGCTGGCCGCTCTGGTCGCACTGGTTATTGCCTTCGGCATGACGACAGCCTACGGCCAGACACCGGAGACCGTCGTACCGATGGACTCA